>JASBYZ010000008.1 GCA_029983705.1 Coriobacteriales bacterium | reverse complement strand
ATAGCGCAGTTGAGAGTATCAACAAAGACCCAGAAGCACAAAGAGAGCTCATGCTTGCAAATGCTAAGCTTCCAGATTCACTAAAAGATAGCTATCCTGTGCCTCACTATCCAAAAGCACAAAAACCTGACCAAAGTCTTGTTCAATCTGTATTAGACTGGATGAAAGAAAAAGCTTATATAACTTCGCTTACTTATGATTCAGAAAGCGGAGAGCTCAAAACCGCTTAAAACTAGTTAGGTGAAATAAAAAACGATGCAAGTCTTAACGCTTGAACAACTAAGTCATAGTTATCAAACGCAAGACGGTAGAGTTTTAGCGCTAAAACATATTAACTTTGAAGTTAGGGCCCAAGAAAGTGTTGCTATCTTGGGCCCTTCTGGTGCCGGAAAATCTACTCTGTTACAAATCATAGATGGCCTGCTTAAACCCACTGAGGGAAGCGTCTATATTGACGGGAATAAGCTTGAGGGTCCTCGTGAACATACCGCTTTAATTTTGCAAGATCTTGGTTTGTTTCCTTGGAAGACAGTGCTTGATAATGCAAGCGTAGGTCTTGAGGTTCGCGGCATGTCAAAGGCGCAAGCTCACAAAAAAGCTCGAGAGGTACTTAAAAAAGTTGAGCTCTCTCATGTTGAAAAGCTCTACCCTCAAGAGCTTTCTGGTGGTATGAAGCAGCGGCTTGCTATAGCGCGTGCACTCATCCTAGATTGTGACCTCCTGCTTATGGATGAGCCACTCTCAGCGCTTGATGCGCTTTTGAGAGAGCGTATGCAAAACCTCTTAATAGAAATGCAAAAAGAATATAAGTATGCGCAAATTATCGTTACTCACTCAATTGAAGAAGCTGCGCTTTTGGGCGATAAAATAATTGTTATGGATGAAAAGCCTGGCCAGATAATTGATATAATTTCAAACCCTAAACGAGGCGAGAGCTCGTATAGAGACTCTCAAGAAATGTATATGATGACAAAGCTACTGCGTGAAAAGCTTAAATCCAGCTTAGGCGAAGATATCCATGAGTAAGCCTTCTCGCATTCATCCAGTGTTAGGCTACATCATAGCTCTAGGAATTATTGTGCTCGGCTGGGAGCTCACTTCTCTAGTCCTTCAGTCCCCCGCAGTACCAAGCCCACTCACTACATTTGAGGTGCTTAGCCAAGAGCTAAAAACGCTTGCACCTCACTTTGTAATCTCAAGCTACAGAGTGGTCGCATCAATACTTATAGGTACCGCGCTTGCCTTTCCAATAGCCCTGCTTTTGTCACGAAATGAAAAAAGTGATGCGATCTTTGCACCCTTCTTGTTTTTAAGCTATCCAATTCCAAAGGTAGTATTACTACCAGTATTTTTAGTGCTTATGGGGCTTGGAGATGCTGCAAAGATTACCTTAATAAGCGTAACTGTATTCTTTCAGGTATTAATGGCGATGAGGGACGCGGTAAAACAAATCCCAGAGTCATATATAACTTCTGCTAAATCTTTTGGAGCAGGTAGTTGGGATGTTTATAAACACGTAATTATACCTGCAGTTATGCCAGATCTCTTTGCTACTTTAAGAATAGCGAGCGGCACTGGCGTTGCTCTCCTCTTTATTGCTGAGTCAATTGCAGGCACCACAGGTCTTGGCTACCTTATTATGAACGCATGGAGCCTTGTAGACTACCCTCAGATGTTTGCTGCAATTGTAGCAATGGCGCTGCTTGGAGTTATAGTTTATGAGATCATAGCCTGCCTTGAAAGAAAGATTTGCGCCTGGACTAAGGCTGGTAATTAAGCTGAATATGTGCTAAATATGTACGAAAATACGGCGTATTTGCCATAAGTCTTAAAAGAGTGTTATAGTACTTACCTCGAAGAAATTGCGGGGTGGAGCAGTTGGTAGCTCGCCGGGCTCATAACCCGGAGGTCAGTGGTTCGAGTCCGCTCCCCGCGACCAATATTTTCCCAGGTAAATCACTTAAATAAAAGTCGTCATATATACGATGCCCGATATTGTGCCCGATGCGTGCCCGATATTACAGGCGTTTTCTATTTTGCCCTCTTCTTAATGAGATTTTTAAAAATACCCACAAGAACTGGAATAAGCGAAATTAAAACAATGGCAATAATTACTAGTTCAAAATTATCTTGAACAAAAGGTATGGTTCCAAAAAAGTATCCAAGCAAAATAAAGAGACTTGACCATGTTATTCCGCCAAGAACATTCCATGGCAAAAAGTTACGCCAGTGCATTCCACCCATACCTGCAAAAAATGGGACAAAGGTGCGAATAAATGGAAAAAACCTTCCTAAAAATACCGCGAGAGGCCCCCATTTAGTAAGAAACTGCTTTGTTTCAGTAATTCGCTCAGGAGTTAGGGCCTTTACTTTTCCTGAGGCAATGATCCGCTTTCCAAAAAAGTGGCCAATTGCAAAATTGCACTGATCACCAAGTATTGCAGCAGTCCATGCAAGTCCAAGAAGTATAGGTAAATAAAATCCCTTACCCTCATTTGAAAAAATACCTGCAGCAAATAATAAAGAGTCACCAGGTAAAAAAGGCATGACCACAAGACCGGTCTCGATAAAAATAATTATAAATATTGGCAGATAAGCCCACATACCAAGTGTGTTAATCCAAGATGCAATCGCATCGGCAGGATTTTTAAGTAAGTCAATCAGTGCAGAAATTAATTCCATAGAGATAATCTCTTCAATTCAACGTGCTTTTATTTTTTCTTACTAAAAAATCCTAGCACTATAGCTCCAAGAGCAATCACTGGCTCTAAGGCAGTTAGAATTAAATCCACTACAAAACTAAATACTTTGTTTTTCACAGTCATCCATCTAATTAGGGATTACATTTTTCGCAAGGTTCATAATGGCTCTCTTTTGCTTTTTTAAGAGAAATATCATATATAGACTTCTTTAAAGCGCTACAGGTGCTGCGATGGTATTTACTACCAGTGTCTGTAATATACACAATGGCTGAATTATCTTCAGTACTTGAATTATTTTGTAAAGGCTTTTTACTGCTACTTGCTTTTTTATTGCTAGATTTATTAGCACTCTGTTTTTCACTTTGGTTCTGAGCTACAACTGGCTCTTCATAAGTAACTGCCACTGGCTCTGCCTCAACAGGCTTTGTTGCTTGTACTTCTTTTTTCTCGACCGCTTGAGCTTTAGACTGAACGCTCTCTTGCTTCTTTTCTGCTTGAGCCTGAGAAGCTTTTTGAGCTTTTTGCTGAGGCTCCTGCTTTGCTACTTGTTTTGGGGCTACTTTTTGTACGGGCTCAGATTTTACGCTCGTGGTTTTTTGCTTAACTTCAGGTGTAGTGTTTTTAGGGGTTTCGCTTTTCTTCGTTTCGTTTTTTAGCGCTTCTGTATTTGTAGTCTCGTCTTTTTCTGCAGTAAGGGACGCTGATTTAGCCTCTTTAACTAGTGGAGCACTTTTAGTTGCCAGCTCACTTTGAGCCACGACAGCTTGAGTAGTCACACTATTATGAGCTTGAGGTGTTTGAGTACCTATCCCTAGCGGCACAACAAGTGCTGATAAGGCAAGCGCAGCAATAGACATTCTTTTATTTGCCTTTGGTGCTGCAACATTATAGTTTTTCTGATCTGCTCGTTTATTGCGCAAATAAAATGAGATGGCAACAAGGATAAGGGCAAGAACTCCACCAGCCTTTGTAAAGCTCAGTAAAAATAGAAGTGCCAAAATGTTTAAAACTAGTGGCAGTCTATATTTTTTACCGTCATGAACTGGTTCTTTAAATCGCGTTCCCCTTGCCATTATTAACCCCTTAAGCTAGATACACCAAATACTTAACTTATATCATATCCTAAAACAAAGGCCACCTTTAATGAGGCGGCCTTTAATAAGACTAGTTTGCTGTACCTAATTACTTCTCAAACAATTTAGTAAGCGTCTTTACGTGAATACCGGTTCCGCCTGCTGGAAGATAGCTGTAGGCATTATCTAACCATGCAGTACCTGCAATATCCATGTGAATCCAAGGCTTATCGCCATCAACAAAGGCGCCTACAAACATACCAGCGGTAATAGTGCCAGCAAGTCTACCGCCAGTGTTTTTAATGTCTGCAACTTTGGACTCGTTTTGCTTTTCAAAGTGCTTAGAAGTTGGAAGCTCCCATACCTTCTCGCCCGCCTTTTGAGCAGCATCCTTTAACTCTTGGATAAAGTCTGCATTGTTTGTAACAAGTCCTGTATACTCATCGCCCAATGCAATGAGGCATGCGCCTGTGAGGGTTGCAAGATCAATTACTCGGTCAGCCTTAAGCTCCTGAGTTGCGTAGTAAACTGCATCGGCAAGAGTAAGTCGACCTTCAGCGTCCGTGTTGTCAACTTCGATAGTTTTTCCAGCTAAAGAACCAATTATATCCCCTGGCTTGTAAGCCTTGCCACTGAGCAAGTTTTCACAGGCAGCCACAACAGCCACTACGTTTACCTTAAGCTTCTTTTGTGCAATTGCATGCATGGCGCCAATAACGGTTGCAGATCCACCCATATCAGACTGCATAGTCTTCATTGAATTTGATGGCTTAAGTGAATATCCACCTGAATCGTAGGTAAGACCCTTTCCAACTAAAGCAGTTTTGTATGAACTGTCTGGATCTCCCGCATAGTTCATAACTATAAAGTGAGGAGCCTTATCTGAACCTTGTGCAACAGAAAGGTATGCTTTAAGCCCCATATCCTCTAGCTCTTTACCTGTGTAAATCTTTACGTCTACACCAAGTGGGCTTAAAGCCTCTTGAGCTTTTTTAGCAAGTGTTTCTGGATAAATTACGTTTGATGGTTGGTTAACTAAATCTCGTGCAAGAAATATTCCCTCAATGTAGGCTTTTGCACTTTCAACACCTCTCTCAGATATCTCTTTTTGGCCCTCACCGAGTACAAGCGCAATGCTTAGCTCTTCAGGAGCTTCTTTTTCGCTCTTGTAGTCATCAAAACTGTATTCAGCGTGCATAAAGCCTTCAGCAAATGCCTCGTATGCTTCTTTTGATGCATCATCTAAAAACTTCTTTGGAAGTGAAACATTTATTACAGTCTCTTTATGCTCCTGAGCTTTTTTAGCGATGCTAAAAGCTAGATTTCTCAAGCTTTCTAAATCAAGCTCGTCACACTCACCAAGGCCAACAAGTAGGCTTGATGGGCCATTAAGATTTGCATAGTAAAAGCTTTGGCAGCATTTTGAAGCAAAATCACTGTGAGCCTTTGCATACTCAACAAGCTCTGATCCCTTATCAGAATCCGTGCAGCTAAATTCTACTTTGAGACCGCTTGAAGAGGGTTCATACAGAAACTTCATCTAAATCTCCTTTTGATGTCTAATGTGTTACCCAGTAATCTTAATACAGCGCGTACCCACATACTAAGGGGAAATTCAATGAAACGAATTATTCTGGCAGCTAAGAGCGGAACAGGTAAAACAACATATCTTCTAAACAAAATAAAAGCTGGGGACTTTGACACAAATAGACTGTTTGGAACCCTTGCTCCGGCTGATTTTGAAAAAGATAGCGAGGGCAATCTCAAAAAGACTGCAATAAGCCTCTGCTTTTTACCTGAGTTTGAGTGCTATAGGTACTCTGTGCCAAAAAAGAACTTTAGACCTCATGTGCCAGGCGCTATGGATGGAAACATTGGCTTTGATTTAGATGAGTCAGTTAACGATAAAGCCAATGCCTACTTTAAAAAACTGCAATCACAAAACTTAGGACCCAAAGACATTGTTATCGTAGATGAGATTGGCCCGTATGAGCTGATAAAGGGCAAGGGCATAATGGAAGCTCTTAAGTTTTTGGATATGGATGAGTGTGAGTGCACCGCAATTATCACTTCTCGTCTTCAGCTTGTGAATGTCTACCAAAAGCGCTGGGGTGATATTGAAGTGCACTACTTATAGTGCTTATCGATACTTTCTTAAATAGCGAGGCTTGAGTTCATGTTCAAGTTCAATGGCCTCAAGAGTTTCTTTTGCAAGTATGGCTAAGGCTTTATAGACTGGGTGTTGAGCATTCTTATAAATCTCTTCAAAAATATACGGACCCACTGGCAAAAAATGCTGCTCTAAAAACTCTGTGAGTAAGTCAGGTTTTGCATCAGCAAGCCACGCCATAAGTAACATGAGCTTTCCCACATGATCTTCAGGCATATTATCGCTTTGCATGTTTATGCCGTTAGCACGCAACCACTCTCTAAGCTCCATACAAGACTTACCAAACATTACCAAGTCTGAATCTGTATATACAGAGCCATAGGGTGGAGCTGCAAGCCTAGCTGGGCCTATAAAGAGTCTTCGAAAATCCCCATACAAAGCTTCATTAAGCTCACCGTCCCACGCATCCAGCTCCCCAAAGATTTCTTTAAGTCTTGGCTCTTCTAAATAAGGCCATTCAATCACATCTGCCTCGCCAAATGATTTAAGCGCTTTGAGCAGTTCATAGGTCTCATGGCTTTCTTTAGGATCCTGTAAAAATACAGGCCCTAAGGTGTTTCCTATATATTGAAGCGCAGTAAATTCTGCCCCACTAAAAGCCTTAGCCACAACTATCTCCTTAATATAAAAAGTGGCCTATACCTTTGCTTAGCATAGACCACTTAAAACTTAGATGTACAAATTTTTTTACAGCGCGATAGAAATCTGTAGTCCGTAAAATACGAGGCGTGCAGCAAAAATTCCAACGAGTGCAAGAATTACACTCACAGAAAGTAGTGCTACATTGCTGTTTTTAAAGAGTGCTACAAGATTTAAAATAGCGCTCAGTGCAATGCAGATTCCAAATACTACAACGCATGGGAACATCTCAGCTGCCATCTCAGCACCGTTAGCAATGTGAGTGGTAATACCTTGAGCCATAGTGTAGAGAGAAAATACTCCGTATGCGCTCAGTGCAAGACCAATCAGCATAACAATTACTGTAGCAAGCTTAAAGCCCTGGCTCAGTGGCTCAAGCTTAGCAAGCTTGAGAACTAAAAGACCAAGTGAGGTTCCACCTGCAAGTACAAAGCCCACCATCATAATTGGGGTGTGAGGTGCTGCCCATACTGGAATAGTTGAAACCTTATAGGCAAGACCCATAAATATACCAACCGCAATAGCGCCAAGTGCAATTAAGGCAATAAGTACTTTTCTGAGTACAGCAGGTAATTTGTTGAACTTAGCAAGCAGCAAGTACACAACAATAAATCCTACCACTACACCAAAGACTAAAATCTCAATAGTCATAGGTGAAAGGATGTGCAGCAAAATAAATGGTGCATGTAGTGGCTGACTTAAGTGGAAGAATGCACAAATAGTAGCAACAATTAAAAGCACCAAAGGCACGAGAGTAAATTTATCTAAGCGCTTTAAGCCTTCCTCACCAAAGCTATGAGTAAAGATTGCAAGGCATAGGTAAATAAACGAACCAACACCTACTGCTCCAATGGTTGTAAACAGCGCAAGAGGTAATTCAGCGAGTGCGTGCTCCATAACTATCTAACCTCCTTTAGGTTTACAACTTTACCAGTAGTATCGTCCACTGGCTTCATTGATGGGCATGGGTGTACTAATAAGTTTGGAATAGTAACCGTCATATCTGGCATTGGAGCATAGTTTGGAGCCTTGGCCTTATCGCCATACTTCTCATGAATCTCTTCATATGGACCAAAATCAAGCGCTCTCAGCGGACATGCCTCAACACAGATAGTTTGTTTACCTGCAATAGTTCTCTCATAACAACCATCGCACTTACGAGATTGCATCTTTTCTGATCTATCAATTCGTGGAGCATCGTATGGGCAAGCCATGCGGCAGTATCCACAACCGATGCACTTAGTACCGTCTACAAGCACAAGGCCAGTCTCTGGGTCTTTGTGCATTGCAGTAGTAGGACAAACTGCAGTACATGCTGGTTTCTCACAGTGGTTGCAAGAAATTGAGAGGTGGTATGCGTATGCATCTTGGCTCACCGTACCATCTTCTTTAACTTCCCAGCTTCCGCCTTCGTAGTCATAAACTCTACGATAGTCGATATCTAGTGGTAAATCGTAATAATCTTTGCATGCAGTCTGACAGGTTTTACAACCGGTGCAGCGGGATGCATCAAAATAAAATGTATAAGCCATCTATCTACTCCCCTCCCTTAAGCCTGAACTTTGCGTACTTGGCAGATAAAGGTGTGGTTACCATTACCCTTTGCAAGTGGTGTTGGACGATACTCAACAAGGGTGTTAATACATCCGCCCTTATCAACCTTATCGCCATCCATATCTGCATCATGCCAAGCACCTTGAGGAATTCCAACAGAACCCGGAACGATTCTAGAAGTAACTAATACCTCAATCTCAATTTCACCAGCTGGTGACTTAACGCGGCACACATCACCAGTCTTGATGCCTCTCTCTTTTGCATCAATCTCGTTCATCCACATTTGATGACGAGCAGCACGCATAAGTACTGGTAGGTGATATGAGGAGTGGGTACGAGACTTGTGGTGGAAACCGCAACCATAAAGTGGGAACTCTTCAGTTACAGAACCATATCCCATATAACCTGGGGTAAATACAGGAATTGGAAAGATCTCATCGCCCTCTAAAAGCTCCAAAGTATCATTCATCTCAGCAAGAGTCTCTGAGTAAATCTCAATTTTTCCTGATGGAGTCTCAAGTGCGTTAGCCTCTGGATCATCAACAAAGTCTTTAAGACCGATGCATGGATCAAACTTTCTCTTATAAAATCCTTGCTCTCTGATCTCTTCCCAAGTTGGAAGCTCAGGGTCTTTTTTCTTGCCCTCGTTATAGAGGTACTCAATCCACTCTTCTTGAGTTCTGCCTTCAGTATATTTATCTTTAACGCCAAATCTATCAGCAAGCTCTGCCATAACATCATAGATTGGACGGCACTCGCCTGGAGCCTCTTGAGCAGGACCTCCAACCATAACGCCGTAGTAGTACTCTGAATATCCGTTAGTTGACATAGAGAGCTGCTCACCACGCATAGCGTCAGGTAAAAGAAGGTCTGCATACTTTGCAGAATCAGTAAGCATTACGTCAACAAGGCAGATAAACTCAACCTTGCTCTCATCAACTAAGAGATCATGGGTGTAGTTAATATCACCGTGTTGGTTGGTGAGACAGTTACCGGTTTGGCCAATAATTATCTTGATATCGTTATCAAGCTTATCAACACCGCGAACACCAGCGTTATCTTTGGTCATTGACTTGCCGTCTTTAACAGCATTAGCCCAGTTGTATACAGGAATAGTAGCCTTTACTGGATTATCACCTGCAGGCATAAGACCTACTGGAGTGCTTCCAGGAGATGCTTCTCTTAATCCGGTGTTAGTGCCAGGTTTACCAATCATACCGCGTAAAATTGGAATCATGCAGATAGCAAGGGTAGTCCACTCACCGTTGGTGTGGCGCTGAGAGCCCCAACCTTGGTTTACAAAGAGTGCCTTTGAGTTACCAATTTTGTCTGCAAGTTCAATGATCTTATCGGCAGGAATTTGAGTGATAGGAGCTGCCCACTCTGGAGTCTTAGCTACCTTGTCATATCCCTCACCCATAATGTATGCCTTGTATGAGAGGTTTTTGCCTTTAGCTGACTCTGGAAGGGTCTCCTCATCATAACCAACGCAGTATTTATGTAGGAAGTCGATATCAATTTGGTCATTAGTAATAAGCTGATAAGCAATTGCGCTTGCAAGAGCAGCATCAGTACCAGGTCTAATTGGAAGCCAGGTATCTGACTGACCTGATGAGGTCTCACTCATACGATAGTCAATGTTAATAACTTCAGGACCAGCCTCGCGCATTTGGGTGTAATCCCAAACCGCATTAGCTCCACCCATACGGGTTTCTGCTGGCGAGTTACCAAATTGAACTACAAGATCTGCATTGTGAGCCTCTGAGTATGATGATGCATACACGTCATCATAAGGGTTAGCACCTTTACCGTAGAGGTATTGAATTGCAATCTGCATCATATGAGTTGAATAGTCGGCGTACGTTCCAAGATAGCCACCGATGCAGTTTAGGAAACGGTAGAGTGCATTAGTTTGGGTTACAGCATATTGAGCTGAACCATATGGGGTGAAGATAGCATCATTACCATAGGTTTCGATGGTATGCTTGAGCTTCTCTTCCAAAATATCAAGTGCTTCATCCCAAGAAATACGCTCAAACTTACCCTCTCCACGCTTACCAACGCGCTTCATAGGATACATGAGTCTGTCAGGGCTGTTAATCCACTGGCGCATTGAACGTCCGCGAAGACAAGCACGTGCTTGGAAATCTGCCTCTCCCAAGTTATCAGTTTCCATGCGGGTAATCTTGCCGTCTTTGGTGTGCCATTGGAATACGCACCTACCACCACAGTTAACATGGCAGTGTGACCACACAATTGTTTCAGGCTCTTCTGCTAAAGCTTGTTTAGGGCTAAGTGAAAACATGTTTTCACTTGCAACTGCGCTGCCTCCCAAAGCAGCAACAGCACCAAGAGCAGAGCCTTGTAAGAATTGCTTACGTGAAAGCTTCATTCTTTAGTTATCCTCCTCAATCACACTTTAAGATAGAGCAATTTTTATACAAACTATAAAAATGATTTTTTCTATCGATTTCCTCATCAATCTATTAGAATATCGAAAATAAATGGAGGTTAAGAGCAGAATAAGTAATTATCGAAATTAAATACCTTCATAGTGATATGACTCACTTTTTATGCAATTTCCTACCAAAACACTTGTCATTTTAGCACTTACATTTACAAGTGCTTAAAAATCTTCACAAAACGGTACAATAGGCTATACATATTATTTAATGTGGCGATTGGACTAATTAATGAGAAACGAAATTATTGAGTTCTTACTCTCAAATGGAATTAAAATTGCGGAGGATACCCTCAACGGTTTTGTAAAAAACGCAAAGCACGCTCGCAATGCTAACCGCGTTGACTACGTAAAAAACCAGGTATCTAATGCAGTAAATCCAAATGGCTTTGCATCAAACGTTCAAGAGGTAAAAGACAACGTTGTTCATAACGTACAGCAAGGCGTAGACAACCTTCCTGATATCTCAGAGCTTAGAGATGCAATTGTTAATTCAATTCAAGATAGATTATTTGATGCTAAGCCAAAAGCTCAAAGACTTAAGAGTCGTGTAACTGAGTCATACGAAGATGTTGTTGATGAGGATGAAGGCTTAAGCGCAGGCGATATCGTTTTAGCTGGTCTTGGTGTTGCAGCTACTATTGCTGTTGTAATGGCCTTGGTAAATCGCACAAAGTAGTATTCCGCTTTGTACACTTCAAAAGAAGCTTTAGATCTTGAAGCTTCATACTTGGTAATATTGGCGCAGTATCTACTTATGTACTGCGCCGCAAATTCTTCAGACTATATCTACCTCGCACTTACCCACCCTCAAAAAGCGCAAAACTGCCTACTCTTTCAGAGCGAGCATGAGCATGTGCAGGAATTAACTGTAAGTGAGCGTCATTCAGACTTTTTTAATGAGCTCTTTTTGCGTTGGAATGAAGACCTAAAAGTTCTGGGCGAGAAGGACTTTCAGGCTCTCAGCTTAAGCATTAAGCGCGAGGGCATGGGACTTGACGTCCACTATTTTGTGGGTGATAAAGAGCAAGAGGTGTCTCTTGAACACAAAAGTGCCAGAGAGATTATCGACTACCTTATAGAGCTCTCTAGCTTTGATATTTAATTTCTTTCAGGTCTATAAATTGCACAGTTAAGCGGCGTCTCATACACCTGAATTTCTGATACCGGAAAGCCTTGCTCTATGAGCTTATCGGCAAAATACTTTGCAAAATTTTCTGAGGTAGTTCTAAAAGGAACCATAAAAAGCTTGAAGGTTTCTTTTTCTAAAAGCTCTATAGTCTCAGGCATAAGTGAGCCCTCTTGAACAATAAACATGTGATCAAGCTCTTCAGTAAGCGCTCTTAAAGCTCGCTTAAAGTCTGCAAAATCAATAACCATGTCACGCATCTGTCTATCTTGTCTGAGCTCATCTTGCTCTATCGTGGCAACTACCTTCCAGCGATGTCCATGTAAGTTTTCGCATTTACCGTCATACTCATTCAAAAAATGTGCCGAATCAAAACAGCTTTCCGTTTTTAGTCCGTACATACCTTTATCACCTATTATTCTTAAAGCTTTTATAAAACTGAGTCTTTATTTATACTTGTTTCAGAATACTTTCTTTCAAAGGATAATTTATGGCGCGATACAGCTTTTCTAATATACTTGAAGCCTTCTCAATCACAAAATCCTCTGTGGTATCTGTAGTTGGCTGCAATGGCAAAACTTCTACCATGGATGCAATAGCACTTGCCTACATAGAGGCAGATGAACACAATAGCGCCCTTGTAGGAACTACAACTAAGGTAGGAGCTGACCAACTTCCTGATGATACCCAAATTTTTTATAGTCTAAAAGAGCTTAAGCGCGCACACGCTGAGGGTAAGCTTAATCGCTTAGGCTGTTTAACTGGAGAGCTCTATAAGGGAATGCTTACAGATCCAGGCGTAGATGCATATTCAGAGGCTATGGGATACTACGACATCTGCGTGATGGAGGCAGACGGATCTCGTCACAAACCGCTTAAGGCCTGGAGAGAGCATGACCTCCCTATTCACCCTCAGACCACTCTTACTATAGGGGTGCTCCCCATTGATATCTACGGCATGCATCCTACAGAAGAAAACACCCACGCCTTTGAAAAGTTTTGTGAGGTACATGGTACGGTTGAGAATGTTGATGCAAAACTTATCTACAATATGATCACCTTGCCAGACCAACTCTTTAAAAACTCACCGGGCAAAAAACTCTTTTACATCAACAAGTGCGATAGTGATGAAAAGCTTGAAAAAGCAGAACAACTTATAGCTGAGCTTAAAAATCTGGGCCTAAATTTAGACATAGTTTTTGGCTCTATTATGAATCTTGAGTTTTATAAATTCTTATAATTTGACTATTTAATAAACGAAAAGTTAGTAGCATAATATTGCCGAGTGCGTGCAAGACCTTACAAACATACATATACAGTCTTGCACTTACTCTAAAATGTTTCTTTATATCGATTGGAGTTTTGTAATGGAACAAAACAACAAGCTCAGTATGTCTCGTAGACACTTCGTTGGTGTTGCTAGCATATTAGGCGCAAGCCTTGGTCTTGCTGCTTGCGGTCAAAGCGAGCAAGCTGCGCCTGAGAAAAAGCCTGAAGAGGCTAAAGAAAAGAGTGCTGAGGCAACAAAACCTGCTGAGGAGAAAAAAGAGGGTGCAGGCCTTCAAGATGAGTATGATTTAGTAGTTGTTGGTGCTGGTGGTGCCGGTCTTTCAACTGCAATTTCTGCTTTTGACGCTGGCGTTAAAAACATCTGTGTTCTTGAGAAAATGGGTGTTGTAGGCGGAAACTCAAACTTTGCTACTTCTGGTATGAACGCATCTGAGACAAAATACCAAAAAGAGCAAGGTATTGAAGACAGCAATGTTTTATTTGCTGATGAAACCTTTAAGGGCGGTCATGAGCTTGGCAATCGTGAACTCGTTGACTTTATGTGCCAACACTCTGCTGGAGCTATTGACTGGCTTGCAGAAAACGGCATTGTTTTAGACAACCTCACCCAAACTGGTGGTATGTCAGTAAAGAGATGCCACAGACCAACCGATGGTGCTGCAGTAGGCGGCGTATTAATCAAGGGTCTTAAGGCTGCAATGGAAAAGCGTAGCCTTCCAATCTTTGATGAGCACAAGGTAACTAAGCTTGTTAAAGAGGGCGACAGCGTAAACGGTCTTGAAGTAGAGACCAAAGAGGGCAAGAAAACTATTAAGGCTAAGGCAATCGTTTTAGCTGCTGGTGGACTTGGCTCAAACCAAGAGTTGATTAAGAAATATCGCCCAGACCTTGAGGGTTATGTTTCAACCAACCATGCAGGTGCTACCGGTGATGGTTATGTTTTAGGTGAAGAGGCAGGCGCTGAGCTTATCCAAATGGATCAAATCCAAATTCACCCAACTGTTGAGCAATCTTCAGCAAAACTTATTGGTGAGGCTTTAAGAGGTTCAGGCGGAATCTTAGTTAATAAAGAGGCTAAGCGCTTCACTAACGAGATGGATACCCGTGATAAGGTTTCTGCAGCCGAGCTTAAGCAGCCAGAAAAGATTGTTTACCTCATATTTGATCAAAAAGTATATGACGCAAACAAGGCAGCTGCTAAATACGAGAAGGCTGGCATTACCAAAAAGGGTACTGACCTTGCAGACCTCGCAAAGCAACTCGAGCTTGATCCAACTACACTTCAAGCAACTGTAGATGCATACAACGAAGTTGCTGGTGGTAAGGCAGACGAATTTGGCAGAACCACTGGTCTTGCTCAACTTGATTTTGGCACCGCTTATGCAATCAAGGTTGCTCCTGGTATCCACCATGCTATGGGCGGTATCAAGATTAACGATAAGAACCAAGCGCTTGATAAAGACAACAATCCTATCAAGGGTTTTTACGCTGCTGGTGAGGTAACTGGTGGTATCCACGGTGGTAACCGTATTGGCGGTAACGCTGTATGCGACATCATAGTATTTGGTAAAAACACCGGTGAGCAGGTAGCTGAGTTCTTAAAGGCTTAAGGCCAAACTTTTGACTACTTGTTACAGTCCCGTGTAATTAATTTAACGGCTACTTGTTAGCATATAACAGGTAGCCGTTTTTATTATGGGAGTATATATGGCAAAAGCTTTAAAGGTAATCCTTACCGTATTCATTGTTTTTCTTGTTGCAGCACTTGGCCTGCTTTATGTCTATGGTCCAAATTTTAATATCTATCTTTTTCCGCCAAGTCCCCAAAAATACACTGAGCAAGCCTTAAACAAGATGAATCAAGGTATATTTGCAACAGGTGATACTTGGAAAAGTGCTAAAGAGCAAGCCTTTCTAAGTGTAAAAGACGCCCAGTCCTATGAGGAGTGCCATGATGCAATACAAGAAGCGCTCTCAGTAGCTGGCGGAAAGCATGCGAGCTTTAATACTCCAAGTCAGATTAGTGATGAAAGCTCAAAAAACACGCTTCCAGATATAAAGCAAGACGGTGAGATTCTTTATATCAAGCTTCCCCCACTTATCTACGGCGAAAAAGACTTTTTAGATCAGTATGCAAATACAATTAACGAGACCCTTCTCGCCCAAAACTACCAGGGAGTTATTATTGATTTACAAGAAAACACCGGAGGCGACATGGGACCTATGATTTTAGGCCTCTCCTCACTTCTTGAAGACGGCACCCTTCTTTCATTTGTAGATAAGTTTGACAATCTCACACCTGTAAACCTAGAGAATGGAAATATAAATGCTGGATCAAACCCAAGGCTTAAAACTCTTACAAAAGTAAAGCCAGTTCCAGTTGCCGTGCTTATTAACGAGCACACAGCAAGTTCAGCTGAAATTACCGCGCTTGCACTTAAGACCATAACAAAGGTTAAATTTTTTGGTACACCAAGTGCTTCATACACCAGTGTAAATAGCCAGTTTCCCCTATATGATGGATCAATTATTCAGCTCACCACAGGAAAACTTAAGGATGCGCAAGGTAAGATTTGGCTTAATGAGGCAATCAAGCCAGACTTAGAAACTCAAAATGCTTACCAGGATGCAAAAGAGTGGATCTTGCAAGCTCAGCACTAAATCTTTTACGCTATTATTTATAGATACGTATTTGTCTCCTACTTGAAAGAAGATTGAAATGCCTTCTAATACCTGCGTAATTCATGTGGTTGGTAAAGACCGCAGCGGAATTGTGTATGCCACCTCAAAAATTCTTGCTGAGGCCAATGGAAATATTTTAGACATCAGACAAAGTATTGTAAGCGGCCTTTTTACCATGATTATGGTTGTTGATTTAGAGCATGCAAACATTAGTTTGGATGAGCTCCAAGACCAGTTCAAAGAACTTGCCTCAGAGCTCAAGCTTGAAATCTCTGTATATCGAGAAGATATTTTTGACTTTATGTACCGCGTATAAGACTAAAACTCATTAAAGCTCAAGCGGCCACATATCTGGTGTTTGTGGCCCTTGAAGCGTTAAGCCTTCAGAACCAAAGGTGCTTACTTCTTTACCGTCAATTTTAAAGAGCACTGCCTCTACACCATATAAATGTCCAAGGGTATGGACTACCTGAGCTATGCGTGCGCGCATAGAGCTTGTTCCTCCACCAGATTCAAACTCTTTAGAGAGATCTACCACGGCAACAGTCTCTTGCATCTCTACACCATTGAGCTTAGTTCCCTCAGGTATTGCAGTAGTAATGCTATGGGCCTTTTGCTCTTCACTAGGTCCTTCTAAGAGACGCTTGAGCACCAGTTCAGGAGTCAAGCTTTTAGCGTTAAGCTCATCATCCACGCCAACTACCTTATCGTTTTGAACAAAATACAAGGTTGCCTTAATGGTAATGTCGTCTGCAGGCTTTACAGGATCAGGCTTTACAATGCTTGAGGCAATAGAAGATGCATTAGAGCTCTCAACTGAAAGTTCTGGCGCGCTCAGTGAGGTCTCAGCACTTGGAATTGCACTTTGTGAAGCCTCAACCGGTGGCTCAATCTCATTTGTTTGGGGCTGACCACAGGCACTCAAGCTTAGGCCAAGCGCAGCACACAAAGCGAGAGCACTCATCTTTTTTATACAAGCCATAATTAATCACCTACTTAAGAGCTTTTTCTGGCTCTTTTGTATGAACAGTTCCTAACTCACCATGTTCTTCAATAAAGTTGTTTTTAGCAACTGCAATCATCAATTTAATGCGGTTGAGCTGATTTACCTCAGAGGCACCTGGGTCATAATCAACAGCAACAATATTAGACTTTGGATAGCGTTTTCTCAATTCCTTAATTACCGCTTTACCCACAATATGATTTGGTAGACAAGCAAATGGTTGGGTGCAGACAATATTTGGCGCACCCTGCTCAATAAGGTCAATCATCTCAGCGGTAAGCAGCCATCCCTCACCAGCAGTGTTGCAGAGTGAGATTACGTCTTTTGCCTTATCGGCCATGTTTAAAATAGGTACCGGAGCCTCAAAACGCTTGGATGCACGCAATATATCATCCGCAGGTTTTCTCATCCACTCAAGTAAGTTGATGCCAAATTTAGCTCCAAAGTACTTGCTAAAGCTTGTGCCAAGCTCATCAACCCAGTTTACGTTTCCAGAAATTGAGTAGAGGAAGAAGTCAGCAAGTCCCGGAACTACAGCCTCACAGCCCTCTGACTCAATAACCTTTACAACCTGATTATTTGCAGTTGGATGGAACTTAACCAAGATCTCTCCTACCACACCCACGCGTGGTTTAGATCTATCATTTACAAGTTCTAAGTTATCAAAATCATCTACGGTATCTTGAACAAGCTTTCTAAACTTAGCACGCGTGATATCTCCCATCATAGCCTCAGCCTTAGCCATCCAGCTATCGTAGAGGGCATCTGCAGAACCCGGCTTTGCCTCATATGGTCTGGTGCGATAGAGCGTTTGCATAATTACATCACCATATAAGATGGCATAGATTGCACGCTTAAGCAGGTCAAGGGAGACCTTAAAGCCCTCGTTGTGCTCATCAAGTCCGCTTGGACCAAGCGCAATAACTGGTACATGCTCAAGGCCAACATCTTTAAGTGCCTTTCTAATTAAGGCAATGTAGTTAGTTGCTCTACAGGCACCACCGGTTTGAGTAATAATAACAGCGGTATTATCCATATCGTATTTACCGCTCATTACCGCTTCCATAATTTGGCCGGTAACTAAAATGGACGGATAGCAAATATCATTGTTTACGTACTTAAGACCAGCTTCAACTGCTCCTTGGTCAACTGAAGGCAAGAGCACAAAGTTATAGCCCTCAGCATTAAAGACCTCACGCAAGAGATCAAAGTGAATTGGAGCCATTTGAGGTGAGAGGATGGTGTACTTCTTATCCTTCATCTCCTGGGTAAACCTTACCTTCTTAAAGGCTGATGAAGCAGATTCACGATAGGTTGGAAGCTTTTGTTCAGTTTCACCCTCAAGTGCTTCGTTTTCTTCTGAAGAGGCCTTAAGAAGTTCAATACGCTTATCTTCAAGGGCTGCCATAAGTGAGCGAACTCTAATGCGGGCAGCTCCAAGGTTTGATACCTCGTCAATCTTAAGTACGGTATAAACCTTTCCAGCAGTCTCTAAAATCTCTTGAACTTGGTCTGTGGTAAGTGCATCAAGTCCGCAACCAAAGCTATTAAGCTGAATTAAGTCGAGGTCATTTCTTGTGGTAGTGTATTTTGCTGCACGATAGAGGCGTGAGTGATACATCCACTGGTCAACTACTCTAATAGGTCTATCTGGCTTTGCAAGGTGTGCAATAGAGTCTTCTGTGAGCACTGCAAAGTTATATGAAGTTTAAAGCTCAGGTATGGCGTGATTAATTTCTGGGTCGTTATGATAAGGTCTACCAGCTAATACAATACCGTGAGCGTCGTGCTCTTTGATCCAAGCCAAGGTTTGCTCGCCTGCGCGCTGCATATCTTTTTTGAATGCCTCATCTTCTGCCCAGGCTGCATCCACTGCCTCATCAATTTCTTTTTTACTAATCTTTGGACCCTTTACGCGAGAGTTCTCTTGAGTACGCGCTTCTTCTCTCTCATCGCCAAAAATAGCGTAGAGACGACGCTTAAGTTCCTTTTTATCCTGGTATGGAACAAATGGATTTAAGAAGCTTACCTTACCCTCAACAATCTCATCAATATTGAGTTTAAGTGCCTCAGGATATGACATAACTACTGGACAGTTATAAGAGTTACCAGCATCTTGGTCCTCTTTTTTCTCCCATTTAATGCAAGGGAACCAGATAAAGTCAGGGTCTTTTTCAATCAAATTCATAATGTGGCCGTGGCTAAGCTTTGCAGGATAGCACACAGATTCAGACGGCATTGACTCAATTCCCGCCTCATAAGTTTGCTTGGTGGTCACATCTGAAAGCGCCACGCTAAAGCCAAGCTTGGTAAAGAAGGTAAACCAGAACGGATAGTTCTCATACATGTTGAGCGCACGAGGAATACCTACGCATCCGCGGGGAGCACTCTCTCGTTCAAGTGGCTCATAGCCAAAAAGCATCTTTTCTTTATATTCAAACAGATTTGGGGCGAGTGTCTTATTGCGCTTAACTCCTGCGCCTTTTTCACACCTGTTACCAGTGATAAAGCGACGTCTACCACCAAAGTTATTAACGGTAAGCATGCAGGCATTAGAACATCTACCACACCTTACGTGCTGGATTTTAACCTTCATGGCGTTCATCTCATCAAGACTTAAAACGCCTGAACCTTCCTTGGTGGCTCTGTCTTTAGCAAGAAGTGCGGCTCCATACGCTCCCATGTTTCCTGCAATATCAGGTCTATAGGCCTCTTTGGTGGTGAGAAGCTCAAATGCTCTTAAGACAGAATCGTTTAAGAAGGTACCACCTTGAACGATAACCTTATCGCCAATTTCTTTAGGGTCTCTAATTTTAATAACCTTAAAGAGGGCGTTTTTCATAACAGAATATGAGAGTCCGGCAGAAATATCTGCAACTGTTGCTCCCTCTTTTTGAGCTTGCTTTACGCGTGAGTTCATAAACACGGTGCATCTTGAGCCCAGGTCAACTGGTGCCTTTGACTCAAGTGCAATTTTTGCAAAGTCTTGCACTGACATGTTCATTGAGTCTGCAAAAGCAGAAATAAACGAACCACAGCCAGATGAGCATGCCTCATTTAACATGATGTGCTCAATGACGCCGTCTTTTACGCGCAGACACTTCATGTCCTGTCCGCCTACGTCTAAGATAAATTCAACACCGGGAAGCACTTCTTGAGCACCGCGCAAGTGTGCTACGGTTTCGATTTCTCCAGAGTCTGCGTTGAGCGCTTCAAGTAAGAGTCCTTCACCATATCCGGTGCAGGTCACATGCCCAATTTCAACGCCCTCTGGCATGTGTTCATACATGTCAGCCATAACTTTTTTAGCACTGCCCAAGACATCTCCGTGGTTAGGACCGTACCAGGTATGAAGAAGCTCTCCGTCCTCTCCCACCATTGCAGACTTCATGGTAGTAGAGCCCGCATCAATACCAATGTAGACGCGCTTACCTGTATATTCTGAGAGCTCAGCGCGGGCTACCTTTTGAGAATAGTGGCGCGCTCTAAATTCATCGAGTTCTTCCTTACTTTCAAAGAGAGCTGGAAGACGGTCAACTTCTGAGCCTTGGATATCTCCTAAATTGTTCAGGCGAGAAAGGAGTTCTTCAAATGATACTGGCTCTTTTTTCTCGCCAAAACCAATAGCTCCCTCAATTGCTGCACCACTTGCTACAAAGAGGTGGGCGTTTTCTGGAACAATCATCGATTCATCGTCAAGGCCTAAGGTAATCTGAAAACGATCACGCAAGCCTGAAAGATATTGGAGCGGACCGCCCAAGAATGCAACGTGTCCTCTAATTGGTCTTCCGCAGGCAAGACCAGAGATAGTTTGCGTTACTACAGACTGAAAAATAGAGGCTGCAATATCTTCTTTTCTTGCTCCCTCATTTAAGAGCGGCTGCACGTCAGACTTTGCAAACACACCGCAGCGTGATGCGATAGGGTGAATGGTTTGCATGCCTTTTGAAAGCTCATTTAATCCTTGGGCGTTGGTGTCTAAAAGAGATGCCATCTGATCAATAAAGGCACCCGTACCTCCCGCACAGGTACCATTCATACGCTGCTCAATGCCCTGGTCAAAGTAGATAATCTTTGCGTCTTCTCCGCCCAGCTCAATTGCTACATCCGTCTGAGGGATGAATGTTTCAACCGCACGCTTTGACGCGATAACCTCTTGCACAAACTCAAGTTCAAGCCACTGTGCAAGCAAAAGTCCACCCGATCCAGTAATGGCAGTAGACATCTTAGTGGAGCCAAATTTTTCTTTTGCTGCTTCAAAGAGCTCACGCACAGTTTGGCGAACATCGGTATGATGGCGCTCGTATTGTGCGTATACTGCCTTGAAGTTTTCATCTAAAATTGCAAGCTTTACCGTGGTGGAGCCCACGTCAATGCCAAGGTAAAGCTTGGCATCTTTAGCAAGTTGTGCAAGCTTATTCATCAAAGGCCTCCATGAAGTCATTATCTAAAAGAGAAAAGAGTGAGAATGTTTGTTCTTCAAGTGGCTTACCATAGAGGTCACCTGGTCTCACAAACATAATGACGGTAACAATCCTGCCCATCTCTTTAGGGCTCTCTTGCATACCAGTAGCAAGCCAGCGCTGTATAACTCCTAGCACTGCCGAGATATTGTATTCAACGTAATAATTAAAAACAGGACCTAATACTCTTGGATCTACACCCTTCAAAAACCTGTTTTTAAGGTGAGCCCAAATAATATCTTTGAGTCTAATGCAGAGGTTTCCGTCCCCTTTTGGTCCAAGCATAGCCTGCATAAAGTTTGCATGCTCTTGCAAAAAGGTAAAAACTGTCTCTGCCGCCGGATAGCCCTCACTGCGCTTGAGCGCTGCAAAAAGCTCATCTAAGCTTGTGTCCTTAACACTATCAAGCATGGCAACAAGCTCTTGAAGCGCCTCTGTTTCACACTGGTCAATTAAGTCTGGAACATCTTTAAAGTGCGAATAGAATGTTCTGCGATTAATATCTGCACGCTCAGTAAGGCTTGAGACGGTTACACCTTCTATACCGTGCTGAAGGGTTTCTTGGGCAAGTGCCTCTCTTAGCTTTGCCCGCGTTCTTATGCTTCTTCTATCAAGCTTAACAAGTTCACTCAAAGATTTTTCTCCCTATAATTCACTGAATGTGTAAAAAACCACACCTTGTGAATTATTACACAGGATGTGGTTTAAAATTAGGGCGAAAAGATAATTCTTTTAAAGTTTACATGAGCTTCAAAAGCTCTTTACATCTCTGAAATACTATTCAACAGACCAAGCTAACATGGCATAGCGCGTGCCATCATCTTCTTCGATATAGTTTAAGCTTGGCTCATAACCTAGGGCTAGGACCTGGTTTAAAATAGTAATGTGATCGGTGCAGCGACTCTGGGCATGTTCACACTCTCCAGCTGGACACTCTCTATATAACTCCACCGTCATAACCACACGCTTTGACGCATATTCACAGAGCTTCTCGATAGTTTTCTTAAGGCTTCCCCTGATAACTGCGCGAGACAGGATAACAACTGAATGAGGTCCTACCCCCCGCCTTTGCCCAGTCATCATCAAAGCCTGCCTCAACATACGAAATCAAACCAGGGCGCACCCATTCTTCTTTTGCGCGCTTTTTAATTCGCTCAAGCGCCTGGGTATCATCGTTAACAATAGTAACGCGTGCACCAGCAAGTGCCATTGGTATAGTGATGGCCCCACCATTTGCTTTTGGAATTAAGACTGACATGCCACTTTTAGCTACAACTGCTTTATCAATTGCGTATACATATTCAGGTCGCACACGTCTTCTGACTTGAGCTTGATAAAACCTTGAGTCTTCGCAATTAGACCAGACTTCGTCCCAATTAATTGCCTGAATAAGATCAAGGGATGAGTTAGCAGAATTTAACTTGTCTAGCGTGTCTTCAGAATAAATTTGTGCCATGTCAACCTTCTTACTTGTCTTAATATGCAATAAACTAACTATAAGCTAAAACCGAACAGAAAAGAGTGAGCATGAGTATAGAACTCACAGATATAACCGACGCAGTTTCGATGGTGCGAAACCAAAATCTCGATATTCGTACGCTTACCCTCGGAATCAATTTATTAAGCTGTGCGAGCTCAGATATGAATACGCTTTGCACAAATATTTATGACAAAATCACTAAAACCGGTGAAAACCTTGTAGGGGTAGCCGAGGAACTTGAACGTGACTACGGCATTCCTATTATCAATAAGCGCGTAAGCGTTACTCCTATTGCAGATGTGGCAAGTGCTCTAAAAACTGAAGACTATACCCCTGTAGCTCAAGCACTTGATAGAGCAGGTAAAAGCTTAGGCATAGATTTTATTGGTGGCTTTTCTGCCTTGGTTCAAAAAGGCGTTACCGCATCTGATAAAAAGCTTATGGCATCAATTCCAAGTGCGCTCTCACAAACCGATATTGTCTGCTCATCCCTAAACCTAGCCTCACTCAGAGCAGGTATTAACATGGATGCCCTCCTTCAATCTGCTCACATCATTAAAGAGCTTGCTGAACTTACTAAAGACAACAATTCAATTGGATGCGCTAAGTTTGTTGTCTTTGCAAACATGGTTGAAGACTCTCCATTTATGGCGGGCGCTGTTCATGGCATTGGTGAGGCAGAAGCCGTGCTCAATGTAGGAGTATCTGGACCAGGAGTTATGCGTGCAGCACTTAAAACCCTGCCTGAAGATGCAACTCTAGATGAGGTGGCTGAGCAAATCAAGCGCACTGCCTTTAAGATTACCCGCGCAGGTGAGCTTATGAGCAGAGCTACGGCAAAACGCCTGGGTGTAGAAAAAGGAATTGTTGATCTCTCGCTTGCTCCAACCCCTGCAGTTGGTGATAGCGTTGCAGACATTATCGAGGCTATTGGTGTGGGCACCTGCGGAGGCCCTGGTACCACTGCAGCCTTAGCCCTCTTAAATGACTGCGTTAAAAAGGGCGGAGTTATGGCATCAAGTCGCGTGGGCGGTTTAAGTGGTGCCTTTATTCCTGTATCAGAAGACCAAGGCATGATTAATGCAGCAAAAACTGGTGCATTAAGTCTCGAGAAACTTGAGGCTATGACCTGCGTATGTTCTGTAGGTATTGATATGGTGGTGATACCAGGTGAAAGCTCAATTGAAACCTTGGTTGGACTTATTGCTGACGAGATGGCCATTGGCGTTATAAACAACAAGACTACTGCCGTACGCGTGATTCCTGCTATTGGAAAGTCTGTTGGTGACACTGTCTCCTTTGGAGGCCTTTTAGGAGAAGCGCCCGTAATGCCTATCAATCAACACGCTGGTAGCATCTTTGCTCACCGAGGTGGACACTTCCCAGCACCGCTAAATAGTTTAAAGAACTAGTTGAAAATTCCTACTAAGGGAATATACTTGTAGGTAATTGCTATATAAGCGAACACAATTGAAGGGATCAAAATGATTGAAGAGTTTAAACAGTTTATAATGCGTGGCAATGTTATTGACATGGCAGTTGGTATCATTGTTGGTGCTGCATTTACTGCTATTGTTAACTCACTTGTAGGCGACATTCTAACCCCTATTATTGGTATTCTAACCGGTGGAATTGACTTTAGCGGCCTATCAGTAAACGTAGGCGACGCTGAGGTTAAGTATGGTGCTTTTATTCAAGCAGTCATCAACTTCCTTATCATCTCTTTTGTAATCTTTATGCTTGTTAAAGGTATTAACACTGCAAGCTCTAAGTTAGAGAAAGAGCAAGAAGCAGAAGAGGCTGCAGCTGAACCATCAGAAGAGGTTCAACTTCTTACTCAAATTCGTGACGAGCTTGCTAAGAAAAACTAAGCAACTATTTTACATTTTTGAAACGAATTCCTTTGAGACCTGCGAATTTTTCGCAGGTCTTTTTACATTCTTGACTCATATGCACTATATGCCTACTATTTATATGACGAATGTTTCAGGGCAGGGTGAAAATCCCTACCGGCGGTGAGTAAGCATACACATTGCTTATAAGTCCGCGAACCTGAGCTTAAGACATGAACTTCTTAACTCAGGCTGATTTGGTGAGATTCCAAAACCGACGGTTACAGTCCGGATGGGAGAAACGGAGAATATAATATGGTTCCTCAAAGTTCAAAGCGCAAATTCACTACGCGCGAAATCGTAATCGTAGCAATTTTTACCGCAATTGCAGCAATCTTAAGTTTTATTGAAATCCCTATTATGCCTGCAGCCCCTTGGCTTAAATATGATCCATCAGGTGCTGTGGCGCTCATCTGCTCATTTATCTTTGGTCCTATGACTGGAGGACTTGTAGCAGTGCTTTCTTGGATTCCAAGACTGCTTACCAACCCTGTGGGTGCAGTTATGAATATACTTGCATCCCTTGCCTTTGTAATTCCTGCAGGTCTTATCTATCACAAAAATAAGAATATGAACTCTGCGGTAAGAGGTATTGCCCTTGGCATGCTTTGCTCAGTTATCGTAAGCATTGTTATGAACTTTATTGCAACACCTCTATATTTTGGTGGTAGCCCTCAGGATGTTTTAAAGATGGTAATTCCAATTTTAATCCCATTTAACCTGCTTAAACTCGCAGTACATTCTGGCTTAACACTCTTGGTGTACAAACCAATTTCAAACATTGCTCATAAACGTAACTTTAAGGGAGCAGAAAAACAATAGATGAGCATTCTTAATTGTAGAGAGATTAATTTTAGTTACGAAGACAAAGAACGTGTCTTAGATAATTTGAGCCTGAGCTTAGAGCCAGGCTCATATACTGTGATATTAGGGCACAATGGTTCGGGCAAGTCTACCCTTGCCCGACATATCAACGCCCTTCTTTTACCTGATAGTGGCAGTGTTGAAGTTTTTGGACTCAGCACTTCTAGTGAGGATAATTGGTTAGAGATTAGAAGAAACGCTGGCATGGTGTTTCAGTATCCTGACGACCAAATGGTTACAAGCGTCGTAAGAGATGATATTGCCTTTGGACCTGAAAACCTCGGCATCCCTCGCGATGAAATCATTGAGCGAGTAGAGGCTGCTATTGAGGCAGTTGAGATGCAAGACTTTGCAGATGCAGACCCCTCTGACTTATCAGGAGGTCAAAAGCAGCGCATTGCAATTGCAGGTATCTTAGCCATGCGTCCCAAACTCATTATTTTTGATGAGGCAGGAGCCATGCTTGATCCTCAGGGAAGACAAGACCTCTCAGATCGTATGAAGAGCTTAAATGAGCAAGGCTACACCATTATTCATATCACGCATTTTATAGAGGATGCCTTAGAGGCTAGCCGGGTGCTCGTACTTGATGAGGGCAAGATTTTATATGACGGATCCCCACAAGAGGTTTTTGAGCACTCAGATCACTTAAAAGAACTTGGGCTTGACGCACCTTTTAGCATTAATTTGATAAGCGCACTTAAAGCTCGAGGCATAGACCTAAGAGTCACCTTAGGCCAAGATGAGCTTATAGACCAGTTAGTTGAGGTGTTATAAAGGCCTATGTCTATCGTATTTGATCAGGTAAGTTATACCTACGGGCCAAATGCCCCCTATCAGGCTTTAAACCAGGTAAGCTGCACTATTGAGCTCGGAAGCTTTAGCGGAATTATTGGACACACCGGCTCTGGTAAGTCTACCTTTTTAGAGCACATAAACGGACTTAAAACTCCAAGCTCTGGCAAGGTTTTAATAAACGGCCTTGATACCTCAAATAAAGAGGATAAGAAAGACATCAGAAAGCTTGTGGGCTTTGTTGCACAAAACCCCGAGCACCAACTTTTTGCAGAAACTGTCTTTGACGACATAGCCTTTGGTCCTCTGCACACTGGAGCCAAAGAAGAAGAGCTTACGTCCATTGTAGAAAAAAGTTTAAGACGCCTTGAAGTAGAGCCCACAGCTGAGCTTTTAGCTTCTTCTCCCTTTGATCTTTCTGGTGGACAGCAGCGCCGCATAGCTCTTGCAGGTATTCTAGCTATGGAGCCACAGATTCTTGCCATGGATGAGCCGCTTGCTGGCCTTGACCCTCAAGGAAGACAGCAAGTGCTCAAGCTTTGCCAAAAACTTAACAACGAAGGCATTACCATCGTCATGATTTCTCACTCTATGGATGAGATAGCTGAGGTAGCTGACCACATCATTGTTATGAATAAGGGTGAGCTTATTGAACACGGGCGCGTTGAGAAAATATTTAGTGAGCCTGAAAAACTTAAACGCCTTGGCCTTGATATCCCCGAGGCTTCAAAATATTACTTTGAGCTAAAAAAGCGCGGGGTTGACCTGGGAGACTTTGTCTACACGCTCGACCAGCTTGCAGATGCAATAGCTGCTTATAAGGTGGGTGGTGTTGATGGCATTTAAGGTTACTATTGGCCAGTTTTATAACACCAAATCAATTATTCATAAACTGGACCCCCGTATAAAAATACTTGTATCTTTTGCCTTTATGGTGCTTGTGTTTTTTGCTGACAGTATTGTCTTAAACGTCTATATTGCACTTGCCCTCCTAGCTCTTATTTACCTTTCAAAGGTGCCTTTGAAAGTAGTGCTTAAAGCCATACGTCCCGTTTTTTTCTTTTTGGTACTCGCAGGGCTTATGAACCTCTTTTTTGTACAAGGCGGAAACGTGCTTGCAAACTTAGGACCAATTACCATAAGTGAGGCCGGGCTCAATGCATTTTTTATCTATACCTTTAGGTTCTTATTTTTAGTTGTTGCAGGTACTCTTGTTGCTTTAACTACAAACCCTATACAGCTTACGGATGCACTTGAGTCTATGCTCTCCCCTTTGCAAAAGCTTGGGCTGCCGGCTCATGAGCTTTCCATGATGCTCTCAATTGCGCTGAGGTTTATCCCAACATTTTCAAAAGAAGCTGAGCGCATCATCAAAGCACAGAGCTCTCGCGGAGCTGACTTTGAAAGCGGCAATTTAATTGAGCGCGTAAAGCTCTTTATTCCTATCATTGTTCCGCTCTTTGCTTCATCTATGAGGCATGCTGATAACCTTGCAAACGCTATGGATGCAAGGTGCTACACCGGAGGAGAAGGTAGAACTCACTACCGAGAGCTCGCTATAGACAAGCGAGATATCACTGCGCTTATTATCTGCGCCATCTACCTCCTGGTCTTTATCGCTCTTAAAATCTACTTGTAAAAACTCCAAAGTGGATATAGTAAGTCATATACCTACTAACATTTTTATATAAGGAGCGAACAAATGGATTTAGGTTCTAAAGATAAGGTTGTCTTTATCACTGGTGCTACTGGCGGTATTGGTAAAGAGGTAGTTCGTGCCTTTGCAAACGAGGGTGCTAAACTTTCTATCACCTCAACCAAGCAAGAAAAGATTGATGCCTTAGTAAAAGAGCTTGGCCTTTCAGAAGAGCAGTGCCTAAGCCACGTTATTGACGTTACTGAAGAAGAGGCTGTTAAGGCTGCGGTTAAGCACACGGTTGACCACTATGGCGAGATTAACGTTCTTATTAACATCGCAGGCTACCAGGGCAAGGCTGCTCCAATTACTGAGCAAAGCTACGATGACTTCATGAAGGTATACTCAATCAACGTATTTGGTCCAGTCTATGCAATTAAGGCTGCATTCCCATACATGGAAAAGCAGGGCGGCGGCTCAATTGTTACCTTAGTTTCAGACGGCGCCTTTGTAGGTGCCCCAGGTATGTCAACCTACACCTCATCAAAGCATGCAATCGCTGGTATTACCAAGTCTGTAGCACTTGAAGGTGTCGATAAAAACATTCGCGCCAACTACATCTGCCCAGGACCTGTTGATACTGACATGATGAGAAGAATTGAGCGCGATACCTTAGGCGAAGATGTTTCTGTTAAGGATGCTAAGGCAGCCTTCTCTGCTGCTAACCCACAAAAGCGTTATGCAAAGCCAGAAGAAGTAGCAGCGCTAACCCTCTTTGCAGCTTCAGACCTTATTAACCATGTAACTGCTGAGGGCTTTAGAATTAACGGCGGAACCTCTGCAACTTCAAGGTAAAAAGTTTACAAGAAATTAATTTTTTATTGATGCGAGTAAAACTTATAGGGTACATATTCACTCGTAAACAAAAACACTAATCTTTAGGAGATGACATGCTTTACCTAGCTACCTTTTCATTTGAGCGTGCAGATGACTACGATTCAAGCGCAGGCTCTATGAACGCACTAATCGAAGCAGATGATCCAAAAGTTGCAGTAGAAAAACTAGAAACCCTTATTGAAAACACTGCTAAGTCTGATGACTTTATCTTTGAGGGAGTTCATCACATCTTTATGGAAAACCTTATTGAGGTTAAGGGTGATATTTCAGAGGGTATTGTAACAAACATTGTTCTTGATGCTATTGATTTAGATGAAGAGTTTGATTACATCGATGAAGATGAAATTGAGCCAGTAGCAGCTGATGGCAAGAGCATTGAAGAGAGTGAAGTTGTAGTTGATGAGGACATTGATGAGGATGACTTTGAAGATTTCTCAACTGTTGTTTCTCTTCTTCCAAATGTACCTGAAGAAACCGCAACCGCATACTCACTTGAAGATGAGGATGGTTCAATTGAGCCATTTATCACCCTTGTAGATGATGATCTTTTCTACAATGAGGATGAGGATTTAGAGTCTGAGGACAAATAAGTCTTAAAGATCTAGCCTAAAAAACCACTAAGAGCTCGAAGAAAATCTCTTCGAGCTCTTTTTTGTTACTTATGAGCGTTAAGCAGTGACATCGCCTTTGGCACCCCATCATCAAGCATTGCGTTAAGACAGGTGAGACCATCAGCAAGAGCTTGGTCAAAAAGCTCATCTTCTTGACCCTTAGGGCGCCCTAACACGTAATCTGGAACGCGCATTTTTCCAGGAGGTCTTCCAATACCTATGCGAAGTCTTGTGAAGTCTTTAGAGCCGCATTTCTCGATAATAGACTTAAGTCCATTATGTCCTGCATGCCCTCCGCCAAATTTAATGCGAGCAGAGCCTTTATCAATATCAAGCTCATCATGTATAACCACAAGCTCAGTGATTGCTACCTTATACTCAGCCATCAATAGCTTAGTAGGTCCACCACTCCTGTTCATGTAGCTTTGGGGCTTTGCAAGTACAAGGTCTTTGCCCTTGTAGTTTACCTTAGCAACTAGAGCACCGCACTGCTGCTTCCAGTAGTTAACCCCCAGCTCATTAGCAAAGCTGCCAATTACTAAAAAGCCAGCGTTATGACGGGTTCCCTCGTATTCAGCTCCGGGGTTACCAAGACCTACTATTAACTTTATCTCTTCTACGTCTTGAGAACTTGCCATAACTACAGTGCAAAATTAGGGTCAAAGAGCTCAGATACTGAAGCTTCGTTATATACGTTATTAATTGCGCGAGCAAAAAGTGGTGCTACTGATAAAATCTTGAGT
>JASBYZ010000007.1 GCA_029983705.1 Coriobacteriales bacterium | reverse complement strand
TGACCTCAGGCTTGCAAAGCCCGCGCTCTCCCAGCTGAGCTAAACCCCCACGTTTAGGACAAGAATGAATTTTAGCACATTCTTATGACAATCACATTTTTTACATATATAAACACCCCAGCGGCTACTCAGCTTGCGCTGGGGTGCCTATAAGTAAAAGTAATGGTGGGCCCAACTGGATTCGAACCAGTGACCTCACGGTTATCAGCCGTGCGCTCTAGCCAACTGAGCTATGGGCCCGCTTTTTGCTTTAAAAAAGCTGCTTGACTAATCTATTACAGCTTTGGCTTTCAGTCAACAAATTTTTGTTGAAGATTTAAAATTCATCTGCATAAACGCTTAATTTCACGTTTAATTCACACATTCTAACATACTTTAAGGGTATAACTCTATATTCAAGTACGGAAAATAATTATCTAAAAGGAGTAAGTATGATACCAGTTCTTATAGAAACTTTGGTAGTAAACCCAAAGCAGTCCGCTTCGGTGGTAATTTTACGTCCTTTTGGTGAGTCTAAAACTTCTGGAAGAATTCTACCAATCTATATTGGTCCTAATGAGGCTATTTCAATTGGAATGGCACTTGAAAACATTCCTCGCCCAAGACCAATTACCCATGACCTACTTATGAATACTTTAGAAACCTTAGGCGCTAAATTAAAATTTATTTCAATTGTTAAAGTTGATGGATCTACCTTTTATGCTGAACTTCATTTAGAACAAGGCGATAAAAAATTAACTGTTGATTCACGCCCATCAGATGCAATGGCACTTGCTATACGTGCAGGCGCTCCTATTTTTGTAAATGATGAGGTAATGGACAGAGCTTCATACCCCTATATCTTAGGAAAGCAAGATTATGATGAAGCTCAAGAGATTGAAGATTTTCATAACTTCGTTCAAACCCTTGAGCCTTCAGATTTTAATTCAAAATAAGTTATTGAGCAGGTAAGAGCTTCTTAATTTCACCTAAAACTTCATTTGGGTGATATACATAAGCATCTGGCTTAAAAGACAGCAATAATTCTTTTTTAAACATTCCCCAATCCACTGCTATAGAAAATACGTTGGCACTATTTGCTGCTTGCATATCATAAGGGCTATCTCCTACATATACCACTTGCTGGAGTGGAAAGCCGCTTAAATCAGCTGCATGAACAACTGGGTATGGATCTGGCTTACCTCTTGGTACATCATCTGCTCCAATTAAAGCATCAAAGTAGGATATAAGATTATTTTCTATAAGCTCTCGTTTTGCAGCCTCATGTCTTTTAGAGGTAACTATTACCATTCGATAACCCTCTTGCTTAATAGCCTCTAAAAGTTCAGGAATACCATCAAATGCTTTTACGCTTAAATCATTAGCGTGCTCAAATTCTAAATACGTTTTAAGTGCCTTATCAGGGTCTTCTGGAACAAACTTTTGAAATTGCTCGACAATAGGAACGCCTACCATATGCATAAGCTCTTCATCGCCTAAATTTTTCTTATACACCTCATTAATGGTGTAGCGCATAGCTTGAAGAATTTGTTCATAGGTATTTAAAATAGTGCCATCGAGGTCAAATTGAATAAGACCAACACCTTTATTTGAGGTGTTGGTCTTGATTTGAGAATTTAAAGAGGTCATATACTTAGTAAATCCTATTCTTCACTAAAATCATCTGACAGTAAGTTTTCTGCCAATGCCTCTTCTGCATCCTCTCCTAAATCTACTGCTTCATTAACATTTCCATCAGATAAATCTAAGCTTTCTTGTCCTTCAAGCTCTTTAGATTTCTCTTTTGGACTTTTAGCAACAAGTCTGGTTAAGGCAGTTACCTTATCGTCATCATCAAGGTTCATGATCTTAACGCCTTGAGTTGAACGACCAAGTTGTGGGGCATCGGCGGCCTTCACACGAATAACTATTCCCTCTTCAGAAATAATCATAAGTTCATGTTGTGGCCCGACAATCTTCATACCCACTAATTCACCTTTTTTCTCAGTAATTGAGATAGTGAATATACCTTGGCCACCACGTTTTTGAACTGGATACTCACTAATTGGAGTTCTCTTTCCGTAACCTTTAGAGGTAATTACAAAGAGGTCACCCTTATCAGTATGAGCAATTTCCATACCTAAAACGCTTTGACCAACCTTTAAGGTCATACCTTTTACACCTTGAGTATCTCTTCCCATTGGACGAGCATCAGACTCATCCCAGGTAATTAATTTACCTGCGGAGGATACTAGCATGATCTTATCGTTTTCTTGAACCTTACGAACAGCGATAAGTTCATCGTCTTCTTTGAGCTTGATGGCGATAATACCGTCACGACGAGACTTCACATACTCAGAAAGCTTGGTTTTCTTAACCATACCTTGCTTAGTTGCAAACATTAAGAAGTCATCATCGTCAGCTTCTTTACCGGTAATTGCAGCAGCAATTCTTTCATCTTGCTCAATAGGTATGAGGTTGATTGCAGCAGTTCCGCGAGCTTGGCGTGAGCCAACAGGAATCTCATGAACCTTAATTCGGTATACCTTACCCTTAGTGGTAAAGAAGAAGATAAAGTCATGAGTTGATGCTACATAAAGATTTTCTACAAAATCATCGTCTTTTAAAGAAAGTCCTTGTTTACCCTTACCACCACGTTTTTGTTGGCGATAAGTTGCTACAGGAAGACGTTTTACATACCCAGTTTGAGTTAAGGTAACTACCATATCCTCTTCTGCAATAAGATCTTCTACATCAATATCTACTGCAGCTTTTGAGATTTCAGTACGTCTCTTATCAGCAAACTTCTCTTTAATTTCAGTGATTTCATCTTTAATAACCCCATCAATTAAGTGTGGGTTAGCTAAAAGTTCTTTAAAGTATGCAATCTTTTCTTCAAGTTCAGCAAGTTCAGTTTCAATCTTACCGCGCTCAAGTCCGGTAAGACGTCTTAAGCGCATCTCTAAAATTGCATTGGTTTGAGCTTCACTTAACTTGAAGCGCTCCATCAATCTCTCGCGGGCTTCTTTATCGTCTTGAGAGTCTCTAATGATATGAATTACTTCATCGATATTATCAAGAGCAATTAATAAACCACGTAAGATATGAGCGCGCTCTTCAGCTTTAGCTAAATCATACTGAGTTCTTCTAACTATAATTTCTCTTTGGTGCTCAATGTAGTAGTAAATCATTTCTTTAAGCGTTAAGAGCTTAGGAGCGTTATCTACTAAAGCAAGGTTAATAACACCAAAAGTACTTTGAAGCTGGGTGTGTTTATAAAGGTTATTTAACACTACCTGAGGAATCGCATCACGCTTTACTTCAATAACTAAGCGCATACCCTTACGGTCAGACTCATCACGTAAGTCAGAAATTCCTTCAATACGCTTTTCATTTACCAGTTGAGCAATCTTTTCTTGAAGCTTACCCTTATTTACTTGGTAAGGAATTTCAGTAAAGATAATGCGAGCTTTGCCGGTAGAAGTTTGCTCAATATGAGCTTTAGCTCTAACAATAATTGAGCCTTTACCGGTTTTATACGCCTTTTTAATTCCATCAGTTCCCATAATAACTGCACCAGTTGGAAAGTCTGGTCCAGGGATATACTCAATTAACTCATCATCAGTAATTTCTGGATTGTCAATCATGGCACATACACCATCAACTACCTCACCTAAGTTGTGAGGAGGAATGTTTGTTGCCATACCAACTGCAATACCTGATGAACCATTAACTAGTAAGTTAGGAAATCTTGAAGGTAAAACTTTTGGCTCTTGTAAAGATTCATCGTAGTTTGGTTGCCAATCAACGGTGTCCTTATCAAGATCTCTCAAAAGTTCCATTGCAGCTTTAGTAAGACGTGACTCTGTATAACGCATTGCAGCTGCAGGGTCACCATCAACAGAACCAAAGTTACCATGACCATCTACCAAAGGTAGTCTCATAGAAAACTCTTGAGCAAGTCTTACCATTGAGTCATATACTGCGGTATCACCATGTGGGTGGTACTTACCAATAACTTCACCAACAGTCCACGCAGACTTTTTATGTGGTCTGGTTGGGGTAATTCCAGATTCATTCATAGCGTATAAAATACGTCTATGAACTGGTTTTAAACCATCTCGTACATCAGGTAGAGCACGGGAAACAATAACAGACATTGAATACTCAAGAAATGAAGCACGCATTTCATGATTTAATTCAACAGCTTCAAGGTTTCCACCGTGAATATCTAATGATGTTGTTTCATCGTTAGCCACTTAAAATTCTCCTTTAAGCTACTTAAATATCTAAGTTACGTACTTCTTTTGCGTGTTCTTGAATAAAGTCTTTACGATATTCAACCTGTGAACCCATTAATTCAGAAATAGATCTTTCAGCTGCTGCTGCATCTTCAATAGTCACTTGAAGAAGTGTTCTATTTTTTGGATCCATAGTGGTTTCCCAAAGTTGTTCTGGGTCCATCTCACCAAGACCTTTATAACGTTGAATGGTGTATTTAGTACCCTCTTCTATCTCAGCAAGTTTCTTTTGCATTAAGTCGTCGTTATAAATGTACTCATGCTTTCTTCCAATAGAAAGTCTGTAAAGTGGTGGCTGGGCGATGTATACATAGCCTGCATCAATAACTGGCTTCATATATCTATAGAAGAATGTGAGAAGTAAGATTCTAATGTGAGCACCGTCAACATCAGCATCGGTCATGATAATGATTTTATGGTAACGAGCTTTTTCAAGATTAAAATCATCACCAAGACCCGTACCAATTGCAGTAATAAGTGATTGGATGGTGTCTGATGATAGAGATCTATGAAGACCTGCACGCTCAACATTTAAGATTTTTCCGCGTAGTGGAAGAATTGCTTGGAATGATCTCTCACGAGCAGACTTTGCAGAACCACCCGCAGAATCTCCCTCTACAATGTAGATTTCTGTCATAGAAGCATCTTTAATTGAGCAGTCAGCAAGCTTACCTGGTAGTGAAGCGGTTTCAAGAAGACCTTTTCTTCTTGTAGCTTCACGAGCTTTACGAGCTGCATTACGCGCTTTTTGAGCACCTTGAGCTTTCTTAATAATCTCTTTAGCAGGTGCTGGATGTTCTTCGAGATACTCTGCAAAACCTTTAGAAAATTCCTGCATTACTAAGGTTCTCATTTTAGAGTTACCAAGTTTTGTTTTGGTTTGACCTTCAAATTGTGGGTTAGTAAGTTTTACTGAAACAATTGCGGTTAAACCTTCTCGAATATCTTCTCCGGTAAGGTTTTGGTCTTTCTCTTTAAAAATACCTTGTTTTCTTGCGTAATCATTAATAGTACGTGTGAGGGCAGTTCTAAATCCTTCAAGGTGAGTACCACCATCAACGGTATTAATGTTATTTGCAAATGAATAAACTACCTCATGGTAGCCACTATTCCACTGACAAGCTACCTCAACAACAGTATCATCAAGTGCTGATTCAATATGAATTGGCTTAGAAAGTCCTGGAAGAATTTCTTTACCTTCATTTAAGTATTTTACAAAGTCAGAAATACCACCTGAATATTGGAACTCTTCAACTTCAGCATCTAATTTACGCTGGTCAGTAAATGTAATTTTTAAATTTTTGTTTAAAAATGCCATTTGCTGTAAGCGTTTAGCTAAAGTTTCATGATCAAATACTATGGTATCAAAAATTTCTGGATCTGGCCAAAAAGTTACTTTAGTACCGGTAGCTTTAGAATTACCAGTTTTTTGCATTGATTCAGTAACTTTACCACGTGAAAATTCCATCTCATAAATACCACCATCACGCTTAACTTCTACTTTTAAGCGCTTAGATAAAGCATTTACAACAGAGATACCTACTCCGTGGAGACCACCTGATACCTTATATCCACTACCACCAAACTTACCACCTGCATGAAGTACAGTTAAAACAACTTCAAGTGCTGGTTTTTTATATTTTGGATGTTTATCAACTGGAATACCACGACCATTATCAATTACGGTACATGAATTATCAGGGTGTATGGTTACATCAATTCTACTAGCATATCCAGCTAAGGCCTCATCAACAGAGTTATCAACAATCTCATATACTAAGTGATGGAGTCCTGGAAGGCCGGTAGATCCAATGTACATACCTGGTCTTTTTCTAACAGCTTCAAGTCCTTCTAAGACTTGAATGTCAGAGCCGTCGTAGTGTTGAGACTTCTTATCAGCCACGGACACTCCTTACATATACTTTTACATTAGATTTACACTCTTACTATAATAGCTTAAAAACCGCTTGTGTTTAAGTAGTTTTTATACCTCTATAAACCCTCCAAAGCAATTCTAAAGAGATTTAAAGCTCGTTTTTAATAATTTTGATATTTTTTAAATTTTCTTAAGAATTAATTGATTTCATTTTGTTGATGAGACCATTTTTTATAAGCGGTCATACTGGAGATAATTTGAGACCGTAATTTTTTGTTTGTAATATTGGAACACATCAATTGAATTTCATCAAGTTCACGTGAACTTAAAACGATATCTTTTGCTTGTACTTCTTGTACCTGCTTTTGTTGTAATTGTTCTTGCTTCTTTTGTTTATGAGTTCTACTTGATACTTTAAAATGGATGTCATCTATCCAATCTGTACCATATTTAAGTTTTATTCGAGTGAGATAGAGCATCTTATCCATATTAAATTCTGCAACCCATACTGGATTATCTACATAAACAATTAAGATACGCTTATTGTTATCCTCTAAATAAAACACACCATCAGTATGTGCTTTTGTTCTTTCATCGCTTACAGAATCCCAACGCACTACATGTATAAAGCTATTATTTTTTGAACTTGTTTTTAAATTTGCACGTGAGAGCACATCATCAAATAAGTTTGAAAGCTGTTCACCAGAGTTATTTCTCAAGGGTGATCACCTGGGCTTTAGATAAGGTTTCTTCATTAAAATATGAGAGATGAGTTGTAGAAATTACCGTTTGTACTGAATTATCAATAAAATTTAATAGGGCATCTCTCCTATCACTATCAAGCTCACTCATAACATCATCTAACAGCAATAAAGGAGACATAGAGAGCATTTCTTGTACAAGTTTAACTTCTGCCATCTTAATTGCTAATACAATTGAGCGCTGCTGTCCTTGAGAGCCATATATTCGAGCATCTTTTTGATTGATATAAAAACATATATCATCTTTTTGCGGGCCAAATAAACTAACTTTTCTTTGTAATTCCTGGTCTTTTACCTCTTTATAGTTATCATATAAAGCCTTATACACACTACTTTTATCTTCTTGTTTAGGGCGAGATGTAAAAGAAGGTATATAGGAGATATCTAAAACCTCTTCAGGTGCAAGCATTTTATAAATCTCTTTTATATACGGATAAAGGCGATCAAAGAGTGAAGTTCTATATAGGTAAAACATTGTGGCATGGGTAATTAAACTATCAGTCCATGCTTCAAGTAAATTTAAATCAATGTAGTCTTCTTTTAAGATTTTATTTCTTTGTGCTAATGCTTTTTCAAATTCATTTTTAACTTGAGAATAATATTTATGAAGTTGAATACCAAAGTTATCTAAACTTTTTCTGCGAAGCCCAGGGGCTCCTTTAACAATTTGTAAATCATCAGGATTAAAAAGTATAGAAGGTAATATACCTCGGATTCCTCTTGCATTAGTCTTTTTACCATTGAGATAAAACTGTTTTTTATTATCTGTAATTACTAATTTAGTCTCAATATTTCTTTTCTCATTTGTAATAGCAAGACTAATGCTGGATTGTTCTTCATTTAACTTTACCAACTCTTCAGTAAGAGGACTTCTAAAAGAATCTCCTGAGGTAAGGAGTTGTAAAGCTTCAATTGCATTAGTCTTACCAACAGCGTTTTTACCTAATAAAATAGTTAGTTTAGGATCTAGTAAAAAGGTATTATCGCTATAGTTCCTAAAATTATAAAACTCTATGTTAGATGCAAAAAGTTGCACTAATTCATCCTTACTGGCATTACAAGGTAGAGGTAGTTAATTTTTGCATATGATTTAAAAATACCTGGTCTTAAAGAAGATTGCAGTTCTAAATCAATAGCTTCAGCGTCCTTATATTGCAGACCATCTTGTACGTAATGATAATTAAAGGCAATATCCATATCCTCACCTTCAATTTCTGCAGGAATGGTTTCTTGTGCACCACCTTGGTCTGGTGTTTTGGAATAGAGTGTTAAGCTCTTATCCTTAGTATTAATAGAAAACTTAATAGGTGTAGCTTGTCCTGCCATAACAGAAACACGGCGTAGCGCATCAGTGAGTTCATCAGTCTTTAACTTGAGCTTACATGAATTCTCTTTTGGTAGAAGTTGCTTATAATTAGGGAAATTACCTTCAATTTTACGGGCAACATATACCATGTTTTTAAAGGTAAAAATAATCTGATTTGAGCTTTCTCCAATAGTTATTTCTTCTCCCTCATCAACTAAGGATAAGGCATCATAAAATACGTTTGATGGAATAATAAGCTCAAAGCTGCCCTCTAAACTTGAAGTTTCAACTTGAGTATCTGCAATAGCAAGACGATATGAGTCAGTTGCTACAAGTCTCACCATATTATTATCTACAGTAAGTAAAATTCCATTTAATATTGCGCGGTTTTTATCAGTAGAAGCTGCTTTTTTAACTCTATTTACCATAGTTAAGAGAGTTTCAGCAGGTAATTTAACTGAAGTTTCAAGCTCATAGCTTGGGAATTCTTCAAAATCTGCTGCAGGCATTATATTTAATTTAAATGTTGAGCGATCACACACAATTTCAAGTACTGAATCTTCTAAGGTGCAGGTAACAGATGCGTCCGGTAAAGTTTTAACGATTTGAGCAAAAATTTTACCAGGAACAACACAAGCTCCCGCTTCCTCGACCAGTGCTTGTACTTTATTTTGTACTGAAATTTCTAAATTTGTAGATTGTAAATCTAGGTAAGCATCTTGAGCGGTTAGAAGGATTCCAGAAAGAATAGGTAATCTAGAACTTGAGGCAATACCTTTTAAAGCAATTGTAACTGCATTAGATAAACTCTCTTTACTAACAGTGAACTTCATTGTGCGTTTGCCCTTCTCTTTATATACATAAAAATAATGATAATAATAAGCTCTGTGGGAATGTGTATAAGTTTAATAATTCCAGTTCATACACCTTAAATCAATCAAATCGTCTTTGTTAATTTCTAATCACTTACCCACTTCGTGTTTTCCACTAAAAAATTTATCCACGGGAAAACCCTTCTTTTATACGAGATTTCCCAAACTATCAACAGAGTTTCCCACAAGCTTTATGAGCGCTCTCTAATAATTATTTTAAGCTGCTCAATGTTATCGTAAAACGTCCTATCTTCTTTTATTTTCTTCTCAATATTACCCACACCATTCATAATTGTAGTGTGGTCTCTTCCGCCAAACTTCTTTCCAATTGACGCAAATACTTCATCGGTTAATTCTCGTGATAAATACATTGCAATCTGTCTTGGAAAGTTGATATTTTTAGTGCGTTTAGAGCCAATCATATCATCATGAGAGATTCCGTAACGCTTTTCTACCTCTCTTTGTATGGTAGAAATTTCTATTGTTTTACGCTGAATATCAAAGGCGTCATTTGCAGCTTCTGTAATATCTTCTTTAGTTAGTTGGTATCCGTTTTTATTTTTAGAGGTTGCAATTACCATAATACTAGTGAGAAACCCTTGGATTTCTCGGATATTTGACGATGAAACCTCTGCGATATATCTCAGTAGTTCTTCAGATATCTCTGCTTGATACCACGACTCACTAACAGATGTTCTTTGATAAAAGCTCTTTAAAATAGCTAGCTTCAGTTCAAAACTAGGTGGCTGAATATTTTGAGATAGACCTGATTGAAAGCGAGACGTCATTCTCTCATCCATCTTTAACTCTTTTGGAGATCTATCAGCAGAAAGTACAATTTGCTTTCCTTTTCTGATTAAATCCTCAAATGTTGCAAAGAAATATTCTTGTGATTCATTTTTAGATTCCAAAAACTGAATATCGTCTACCAGTAAAACATCTACATTTCTATATTGAGGCATGATTGGCTGACCTGTTTGCTTTTTCTTAGATTCAGCAAGCTCTCTAATATAGTCTTGTAAAAATTGCTCTGAGGTTACATATAAGGTGGTCTTATCGGGATAAAATTCATTAATGTAATTTTTTATCGCCATAAGTAAATGTGTTTTACCTAAACCTGATTTTGAATATAAAAAGAAAGGGTTAAACATTCTACCTGGCATTTCAGCTACTTTTTGAGCTGAAACCATAGCAGCTGTATTTGAATCACCTGCAATAAAGGTATCAAAAGTTCTACTATCTCTTGTAACAGGGCGATGAGGTCTCTGCACAGCAAGTGCCTCATATTCTTGATGACTTGGCATCACTGTTACTGCTGGTTGAGGAATGTATACTGGTTCTTGAACACTTTCTACAACTGGTTTTATTTGAGGCTTTGCTATAGTTTGAGCTGGTGCCTCTTTATTTTGATCACTAGTAATTTGTTCATATAGTTCTGGATTAAATTGAGCAGTAAATTCAAATTGCTCCATAGTAATTTCATGCAAACACTCTTCAATTTGCTGTTTGTAATCTCTCATAACCACGTCTGTTGGCCACTGGAGAGGAGCTACGCAAATAAAATTACTATCATCAATTGTGTAGGGTGCTAATTTATCTAACCAAGCAAGCATCTTTTGATTTTGATACTTTCTTAAAGCTACTTCTAAAACATCAGCCCAAATTAGCTTTGCACTGTTATCCATACTAATTACCATTCAAATTACTTAAGTCGTACATTTTCTAAATAAGTTTTACCTTTTTGTGTAATCACACGTTTTTTATCGCCATCTGTATCTGCTAATAAATATCCTTTTTCTTCTAAGGTTTTTAGCTGGCGATAAGCTGTTGAAACAGGAATATCTAAATAAGTATTGAGTTCTGTAGGTCCAAGCGCACCAAGTTCTAAACATAACTGCAGCACTTGCATTTCTTTAGAGTTTAATACCGGATAGTCAGGCTCTTGAACCTGCTGCTCTTCTCTACCATTAATAGTGCCTAAGCCTGCATTTTCATGAGCACAGATAGTTATAACTGTTCCACGTTTAATATTATTTTCTATCTGAAATGTTCCTCCGGAATGCTCCAGATATTGTTTAACAATTGGAAGTCCAGAACCTACTCCCCTAATATATTTTTTCATTGGCGCAGTAGCTGAGGTAACTCCAACTTTTTGCGCAAGAGAAATATCAGAAATACCAGGACCTTGGTCGGTAAATCTAATCTTATTACCTCTATCCATAATAGAGATGGTAGGTTCTATAAATGAGGCGTGAATGAAATTTTCAACAAGCTCACGAATAACCATAAATGAAAACGATCCACCAAAGTTCTCAATAACCTTATATGTTTCAAGTTGAATCTTATCTAAATAAGCAGAAGTCTCTTGAGCTTCTATAGTTATAATTCGAGGTGTTGATAGTAAATCATCATAAACTGCAATCCTGCATGGATATTTTGCAGCGCTGTAATTAATGTTTTCTAAATTTTCACCCTCTTTTTCAAGGTTTTCATCTTTTTCAACATGCTCTTCATTAGAGTTAAAATAATTTTTCATTCAAACCTCCCCTCTTAACATTGAATTTTCAAGTAAAAATACTTTCCACGTATCTTGTTGAAAAGTAATCATCATAAAAAGACCAGGTAGTACAAAGTTTTAATTTTAGTTTTCAATACTTTCCACTTTTAAAAATACTTATAAGCTTAAGTTTTCCAAGTTATAAACAAAGTTTTCCAGATGTGTGGAAAACAATGCGGAAAAGTACCTTAAAAAGTAGAAAATAGCTGTTAAAATTTTTCACTTAATTCCAAAATTTTTGAAAAACACAAAATTGTGGATAAGTAAAATATAATTAAATTTGCATAAATATATTGTTAAATGCAAAATTTACTAGAAATCAAAAGCTTTTTAGTCTTTTTATTGAATTTTCAAATTACAATTTCATGGAACTGAATCATACCATTATTACGGTGGAAAATTTAGTACTTAGTGGATAATTTTTTGTTTTATTTATTAAGGGATATAAGATTGGCTTAATTTACGTTAGTATAAACATCGATTATATAGATTGACCAACGGGATTACTACTTGATATAATTCCTAAGCTTCACTGCATTTAGCAGTTTATTGTTATTTCAGGAGGATTTTTAGAAATGAAACGTACTTATCAGCCAAATAAGCGCAAGAGAGCTAAGACTCATGGTTTCCGTGCACGTATAGCTACCAAAGGTGGACGTAAGGTATTAGCTGCTCGTCGTGCTAAGGGCCGTAAAAGATTAACTGTATCTGATAGATAGTTTCCGGTATGGATGTTATCAAATCTAAACAAGATATTGAGAACATCTTTAAACACGGGCAATGGTATAACCATCCATCTGTCAGTATTTTAATTAATAAAGTAGGGTCTAATCAACGCGATCAAGATACTGGTCGCGTTGCTTTCATTGCCGGTAAAAAAACTGGTAATGCTGTTGATAGAAATAGAGCTAAACGTTTGATGAGAGAAGCCGCTCGTCTTCAAGGTCTACCCTATCAACATTACGACATACTTTTAATTGCGACGAAAAGAACAAAAAATTTAACCTTAAACCAAGTAAGTGAAGCGCTGGCTAAAGTTTTATTGAGAGCTGGATTTTAAGATGAAATCGTTATTTGTATTACTTATACGTTTTTATCAAAAATTTATATCTCCGCTTTTTCCACCTTCTTGTATTTATCGACCAACCTGCTCTCAGTATGCTATAGAAGCAATTGAGAAGTACGGAATTATTAAGGGTAGCTATTTAGCGATTAAACGGATTTTACGTTGTCATCCCTTTCATGAGGGTGGCTATGATCCAGTCCCTTAATTACATAGCCCGGAGGCAATATGTGGAGCTGGTTTCTTAACTTTATATACTCAATCATTAGCTTCTTTCAAGGATTTTTAGTTGACTGGGGTTTAGCGATTGTTGTAACTACAATTTTAATGCGTCTATTGATGATGCCGCTTACCTTAAAGCAGCAAAAATCTATGGCAGAAATGCAAAAACTCTCTCCTAAACTCAAAGAGTTACAAGAGAGATATGCAGATGATCCTCAACGTTTAAATGAGGAGATGCTTAAATTTTATTCTGAGAATAAATTTAATCCTGCTGGTGGTTGTCTACCACTCATTATTCAAATGCCAATATTTATTGGATTATTCCAAGTACTAAGAACAATGGTTCCTCAAGAGGCAGGTTTCTTTAATATCTTACCTTGGCTTACACAAGCTCCAAACCAAGTTTTTGCAAGCCAAGATATTATTACCTTCCTACCTTACGGAAACTTTGTAGTGCTCTTTGGTCTTTTAACACTACTTCCAATGTTATTAAACCAACAGACTGAAAACCAAATGAAAATCATGGCAATTGTTATGGGTGTTATGATGCTATGGTTTGGTTGGATGGCTCCTGCTGGTGTTTTACTCTTCTGGGTTGTATCTTCTGCCTGGGGTCTTGTTCAGCAATTAATTATTAATAAGAAGACCAAGCAAGAAACTATAGCTGAAGAAGAAGCTAAGAAAGAGTTTGTTCCAGTTGAAGTTAATGTAGTAAGACGTGAAAAGAAAAAGAGACCTCGCAAAAAGAACTAATACATAAAGGATAGATTGTAATGAATGATGATTTAGAGTTAAGTAGTAATGAAACTCAAGACTTTTCTCGCGCGATAAATCCTGAATTAGCTCAAAAGTTTAAATCTGGCGAGGAATTAAGTGAGAGCGATATAGATTATATTGCTGATTTAAGTGTAAATGTCTTACGTGAGCTTCTAAGTTTTTATGATGCTGAGGACTCCCCTATTGATGAATATGAGGGAGAAGAAGGCGAACTTATTTTTGATGTTATTAATGAAGAATTAGCAGTATTAATTGGTCGTCATGGTAAGACTTTAGATGCAATTCAGCTGCTAGTAACCTCAATAATATATAACAAATTAAACTTTAAATATCCTATTGTAATTGATATAGAATCATATAAAAATCGAAAGAAACAGAAGCTCCAAGAAGTTGCTTTAGATGCTGCAGAAAAAGCTTTAGATAGAGGTAGACAAGTTAAACTCTATCCTATGAATGCTTATGAGAGACGTATTGTACATATGGTTTTACGAGCAAATCCTTCCATTAAAACTTTCTCTGAAGGTGTCGATCCAAATAGACGTATTATTATACAGCCTAATGACTAAAACATCTGAAGAGTTATATTTTGTCAGGAGTGTAAATGAAATCTGATTTACTTGAGAATCAGAATGACTATTTTACAGAACTTTTAAATGAGTATGGTTTTAACTTATCTAAGGAGCAGAAATATCTGCTCCTTTATTTTTTATCTCTTGTTATAGAGAAAAATAAAGTAGTGAATTTAACTGCAATTAAATCATTTAAAGATGGTGTAGTCCTTCATCTTATAGATTCTCTTTTATTTAGCAAACTTATAGACTTAGAGAATTCTAAACTTCTATTAGATATTGGTAGTGGTGGAGGATTCCCAGCTATCCCCTTAAAAATAATTTCAGATATGGAAATCCATTCACTGGATTCAGTAAATAAAAAATTAATAGCACAAGAAGAATTTATTGGATTTTTAAACTTACAAAATTTTAAAACGATACATTCTCGTGTAGAAGATTATGCTAAAGAAAATAAATATAGATATGATTACATCACTGCTAGAGCATTAGCACCTTTAGTAATTCTTTTTGAGTATGCTTCTCCCCTCTTAAGATTAAATGGTGAGTTAGTAGTGTCTAAAGGAGCAAAATTTAATGAAGAATTAAAAGATGCTCAAAGAGCTATGAATATTTGTGGCTTTGAGTTAAAAGAACATATTAATTATGTCTTACCTGAATACTATGGTTCTAGAGAACTGGTATCATTTAGAAAAGTAAGGAAAGAAAGTATAAATCTTCCTAGACAAGCTGGTAAAGCAAAAAGAGAACCTCTTATTTAATGTTTCACGTGAAACAAATTGATGATTAATTGGAGTTACCTTGAATATTGAGGATGTTACGCGTAAAAACACTGATAAAGAATGTAATGTTATATCCATTCTTAATCAAAAAGGTGGAGTTGGAAAAACTACTACCACAATAAATCTTTCCTCAGCACTTGGTGAAAAAAAGTATAAAGTACTTATTATTGATTTTGACCCACAAGGCAACTCAACTAGTGGCCTTGGTGTTGAGAAAAATGATCTTAGCAATAGCATTTACGAAGCTTTGCTCCATGATGCGGATGTAAAAGAGAGTATTATCGAAACCTCAGCTCAAAATGTATATATTATTCCTTCCACAATACAATTAGCTGGTGCTGAAATAGAGTTAGTGTCGTTAATGGCACGCGAACAGCAGTTAAAAAGCTTAGTAGATCAAATAAAGGAATATTTTGACTATATATTTATAGACTGCCCACCATCACTAGGTTTGTTAACTATAAATGCCTTAACTGCATCAAATGGCGTATTAATTCCTATTCAGAGTGAATATTACGCTTTAGAGGGTGTTTCTAAGTTATTAGAGTCTGTAAAAATGGTTAAATCAAAGATAAACCCAAATTTAGAGATATTTGGGGTCTTAATGACTATGTATGACGTAAGAACTTCGCTTTCTAAACAGGTAGTTGAAGAAGTTGAAGCGTATTTTGGTAATAAAGTATTTAAAACTTACATTCCAAGGACAGTAAAACTCTCAGAAGCTCCTAGTTATGGAATACCAATAAATCAGTATGCTAAACTCAATAAAGGTGCTATTGCGTATAAAAACCTTGCTAAGGAAGTGATTAAACGTGGCTAAAAAATCTGGATTAGGTAGGGGATTAAGCTCATTAATTAGTGAGGCAGCTGCAGAATCAGGAGTGGAAGCTGCTACAAATGAACTTCCTATAGAATCAATAATTCCAAATTCTGGTCAGCCACGTAAGCATTTTGATGAAGATGCTTTGCAAGAGTTAAGTGATTCAATTAAAGCTGTAGGGGTTTTACAGCCATTAATAGTAAGAGAATCTAAAGGTAAATACCAAATTATTGCAGGCGAAAGACGTTATCAAGCTGCTAAACTTGCTGGACTTGGTTCATTACCAGTTATTATTAAAGACTTAGATGAGGTTAATACCTTAAAGATTGCACTAATAGAGAATCTTCAACGTAAAGACTTAAATCCAATTGAAGAAGCTAAAGGTTTTAAAGAGCTTATACGAGCAGCTGATTTAACTCAAGAAGAGCTAGCTCAATCTGTATCTAAATCTAGATCAGCTATAGCTAATGCATTAAGACTTTTAGATTTACCTGAAGCAGTACAAGATTACTTATATCAAGGTGAGTTAACTGCTGGCCATGCTAGAGCAATTTTAGCAGTACCAGATGATGATAAGAGAATAGCGCTTGCAAATAAGGTTGTTGAAGAAAAATTATCAGTTAGAGAGACAGAACGTCTTGCTCCATTATTTTCTGTCAATCAATCTGAAATTAGAACAAAAACAATTACTCCAAAATCTTATAAGATTGCAGCCCGTTCTCTAAAAGAGTTTTTATCTACACCTGTAAAAGTTAAAAGTGTAAGAGGTAAAAATAAAATAGAAATTGAATTTTCAGATGAAGAAGACCTTAGTAGAATTCTTGAAATTATTGAAGGAGTAGAAGATTAATATGAAAGCAGGACAAGCATTATTAACTCTAGGTTTATTTTCTGTAGCTGCTTTTGGTGTTGCTACTGCTTATACCTTATATAAAGATGATGATCTAAGAAACCAAACTATAGATTCAGTAAATAATTTTAAGCATGCTATAAGTGAGCTACAAGAAATAGCAGATAAACAAAGGTTAAAACAAACTCAAGAAAAGATAAATAATGCAATTAAAAGTGAAAATTGGAAAAATGAGCAATGGACTAAATTAGGTTTTTAGTCATGTATGTAAATGTCACTACTGTATGCCATGATATCTTTAAGGAGGTATCATGGCATTATTTGTAAAGAAGCTTCACTCACATTTAGATATATCTCAATGTTGTATTGATATTTTAAAAGCTGAAGCTTTAACCCATTCCACTTCATATCTTATTGGTAATGATCTTTTATTCTTAGGAGAAGTAGAAGATTTTAAAAAGCTAATTATTAGACCAAAAATTCTAAGCCACAAAAGCTTGTTAAAGCAACTTTTAAGCCTTAATTCGAATAAAGAGTCGATTAGCGATAAAAGAAACTTTAAATCGCTTTACAAAGCCTTATACGCTAATTCTTATAAAAATGTAGATGGTGAAGCTTATGTTATAGCGGATTTATTAGAGAAACACTCTCTAGACACGTTAACATCTGCTTTAGATACTAATTTATTAGATAAGCTTAAATTTTTTTTAGCTGAGTTAGACAAAAATGGCCAGTGTGCATTGTTTAGTGAAAGTTTAAAACTGTCACTACCAAACAAAAGCTTACTTATCTATATTGCTGATCCAAATACTAATAATGACTTCTATAAGTTTTTAATTACTAATTCTCAGTCTTCAGATATCTATATTTTATATCCAGATCCTCAGTGCCATGAAGCATACCGTGTATTTAGTGATCTTGATGACTTATTTATAAACGCTTCAGTACAGCAATATGAAGATAAGTCAGCAAGAGAGGTAAATGAGCTTAATTTACTTAAGTCTAAATTATATGGAGTTGAAGATGACTTAGTAGCTAGTGGCTTAGTTACACTTATTGAAGCTGGGGGAGATGAATCTTTAATATATTCAGTATGTCAGAAGATCTTAAACTTGGTTGATTTAGGTAAATCAGTAGCTGTTATCTCTACTACAGATACTGATGGTCAAAAATTATCTGATTTACTTACTCTTAAAGATATTAAACATAATAATCATTTTGGTAGCTTACTAATTCAGGATAAATACCTCCAATTATTATTAAATCTTTTAGCATACTGCAAAGATAAGTCAACAGTAGATATGCTTTCTTTTCTAAAAGCTCTTAATAAAGTTGAATATAAAGCTTTAGAGCAACTTATTATTACCACATATAACATTAAAGATGCTTCAATCGAAAAATTTATAGAGCTTGAAAATCCAAACCTCAATGCTCTTATAAGGTACTTCATTGAAGCTTTTAGCTCTTTTGATTTTATTGAGTTTACATACATAGAGCAATGTTTAGAGGAATTACACCAATTTGCATTTGAGAAAGCGTTAGATAAAACTCAGTATCAAGCTATTATAAGGACTATAGAAAAATACTATAATTTATCAAATAGATATAAATTACAATTAAATATTGATGAGCTTATTAAAGAGCTTTCAAGTCTTAGAAAAGTGTATATACAAGATGATTGCCAGGTAGAAATTATGCCGAGCAATAAAATATCTTACAAAACCTATGATTATGTAATCATGTTTAATTTAAATTCAAGTCAGTACCCAGCGTATAAAGGACAAAGTGCAATAGACTTATTTAGAAAAAGAAATAATTCATACTGGTCCCAAGAATTTTTTAAAGTTAGAAGATATGAATTTTATAAAATTATTAGCGCAGCTCAAGAGGGTTTAATTTTAGCTAAATTAAATGTTAATAGAGCAGGTGATGAGCTACAAAGTTCCTTATATTTTAATGAGGTGCTCGATCTATATACTCGTAAAAACTCTGATGATGATAAGGATATCCCTCAACAGTTCTATGATAAAGATTTTGTGACTACATACTTTGATAACCAACTTGAGTTAGTAGCTCCAGCCTCTAGTGAGCAAATTAAAAACGAGAGATTTGCTGCAATAAGAGGTGGGGAAATTGAATAAGTTAAGGCTTGAAAATCTTACAATGCCTGAGGTGCTAAGTCCAAGTGCACTTGAGCTCTATGCTCAGTGTCCATATCAATGGTATGTTCAAAACCAACTAAAAGTTACTGACACTATACAAGAATTTGGAGCTATAGATCTTGGCATAATAGCCCATGCTACCTTAGCAAATTTATTTTTACAGATTAAATCAAACGGTGATTTTTTAACAATTGAAAATATTAATCAGTACATCAATATTCTTCAAGAAATCTTTCTTCAAATTATTGATGAATATATTTATCAGGAATATAAAGAGAGTCAGCTAAGTGCACTTGATATTAGTTCTATAGAAAAGCTTGGACAAAAGCTACAAAACTACCTGTTTTTTGAGTTATCAAGCTTTAAAAAATTCAAGCCTTGGCTCATTGAAGAGACGATTAGCGGAGATTATGCAGGTTATAAATTTTCAGGGCGAGTAGATAGAGTTGATCGTTTAAATGATTCATTTATCGTTATTGATTATAAATTAGGTACATCAGATGCAGTAAGCTTTACAGATCTTAATGCTCAATATAAATACCAAAGCACTCTCTATGCTCAGTTACTTGAAAGAAAATATGGACTTAAATGTGTTGGAGCTTTTTATGTTCCTATCTCAGTAAATCAATATTATTCAAGTAATAAAATTGGAGGCGCCTTAGATGATAAATATTTTGAAGAAGGAGAAATATTTATCTCTAGAAGTAACTTTAATAATTTAGCTATCTCTAACCCACTTATACTTGAAAATGAAGAAATTAGATTTGAATCCTTTCAAACATTTCTTGACTACAAAGAAGAACTGAGTTCGCAGTTAATTAATTCAATGAAAAATGCAGATATTCATAAAAACCCACTTAATCCAAAAGGCGAGTATTGCCCAATACTTAATGCTTGCAGAAAATGTCTTAAATAAGAAGGTGTGAAGTTTTGGAAGCTAATGATCAACAAAAAACAGTCATCACAACTCTTGATAGACCTATACAAGTTTCTGCAGGTGCCGGCACAGGCAAAACTAAAACACTTTCAGAGCGTTTGTTATATGCCTTTACACCAAGTGAAGATAAAGATGCTTTTTTAGATGAACCTAAACAGATTATGGCTATTACCTTTACTAAAAAAGCAGCAGCAGAGTTTGCTCACCGAGTACGAAGGGGATTAAAACAAAACAATCTCCTAGATGTTTCAAGAAAAATTGATGAAGCTTGGATATTTACAATAGACTCCATGTGTTCGCGAATATTAAGAGAAAACGCGCTTTATTTACAGATAAACCCAGAGTTTAAAGTTATAGAGCAAAATGATTATGAGCAAATAATTGTAGACAAGCTTGAAAAGATTATTAAATTAAAAAAGATGGAAGACAATCCAGTTTTTGATGACCTGCTTTATATGTATCAACTCGAAGATATTTATAGTGACATTAAACAACTGGTAAATGATATACAGATTGTTTTAGCTACAAGCAATAAAGATAGTATTGATTATGGTCCTCAAGCTATAAGTGTTAAAGAAGCGCTTGAAAAAAGTACCCGAGTTTACCTTGATTTAGCAGAGGGACTACGCATAAAAAAACCAGAAGACGCAAGTGTTTACGAAAATCAGGTTGAAGAGCTGCAAAAGCTTTATGCTAATTTTACTGACTTTCAAAGTGAGTATGAAAAACTAAAAGAAATTAGTGTCATCTTAAACCAAGTATATCCTGGTAGACGTGGCAAAATTAAGGATTTAGCTGATGAGGTATATGCAGTTATTTTAGAGGTTGAGGCAGCACTACTTAAAGAGCAAGCTAAATACCTCTTAGATATTGCTTTTGAGCTTAATAAACAAATGTGGGATTATGCTCACGAGCATAATCTTTATAGCTTTAACCAAATTGAAGTACTAGCGTACAGGTGTTTAAAAAATAAGCCAGAGCTCACCCAAGAATACAAAGATCAATTTAAAATTATTATGGTCGATGAATTTCAAGACACCAATCAACTTCAAGTAGAAATTGTAAAATTATTATCTAAAGAGGGTTTAGTTAATTTATGCACCGTAGGAGATGCTCAGCAAGCAATATATGAGTTTAGAGGCGCTGAAGTTGAAGTATATTTAAACCACAAAGAAGAAATGGCAAAACGTGATGCACTTATAACAAACCTTCAATATAACTATCGCTCAAATAAAACTATCTTAGATACAGTTGAAGATATATTTCATCAACCAGAGGTATTTGGTAAAGATTTCTTACAATTAATAGCTGGAAGAGATGAGTCAAAGGCAAAAATCACCTTTGATCAGCAAGAAAAGCGCGTAACTATTATTGATAAAGCAAGTCTGTTAAAAGGAGAAAAAGTCTCTCAGGATGATATTGCAGAAAATATCGCACGTACACTTGCCGATATGAGAGATAAAGAAGGTGTATCACCAGGGGATATGTGCCTTCTTTTAGAAGCTGTTAAAGGTAAAGATACACACTACATAGACGCCTTAAATAGACATGGTTTTGAGGTGGTAGTACACGGGGGTTCTGCGTTTTTTCAGAGTGAAGAAATTGAATTATGTCTACAGCTATTAGCTTGGGTTTATAACCCACAAGATGATATAAGCCTTGTCAATATTTTACTAAGCAGCGCTTTATCGGTGGATGAATCTGAACTATTAGAAGCAAGTTTAAGTTCTCAAGACTATAAGCAAAGCTTATATCATCGTCTAAAACATAGTATGGAAGATGCATCTCACTTAAAGGTTTATGATGCTGTAAAAATTTTACTGAACTTTAAAAAAGCTTGTGAAACGCTTAGCTTTACTCAAGCGTTTCATTATTTTATTGAAGCAAGTGGATACGACTTAAAGCTTTTGTCGCACGGTGCTCAAGGTAAAGCTCAATATGCAAACATACTTAAATTTATAGATATGCTTAAACAAGAAGAACTACATGCTTATGTAGAGCCTTCAAAAATGTATAAACGAATGCATGATTTAGCTCTAAACCCAGAAGCGCCCGCTGCACTTGATTCAAAAGATGCTATTCACTTAATGACTATACATGCATCTAAAGGCCTTCAATTTCCTTTAGTGGCAGTTGGAGCAATTAATAATCTAGTAAGATATACCAGCTCTATTGCTTCTTTATATAGAAATGAAGGGGGGCAAGCAGCTTTTATGTCAGGTAAGAGGTTTAATCAACTCACTAACTTATGTAATAGCGAAAAAAGCTTAAACACTCTTGCAGATAATTTAGATCCGCTTGATCGCACAAGCTATGCCTCGGCAATTGTAAAATATTCACTTGAGCAGTCTGAAAAAACCTTACAAGAAAAATATCGCAAATATTATGTTGCGCTTACTCGTGCAGAAGATGCTCTTGTGCTAGCTTCCACTAAAGGCTTAGCCGGAACAAACGCCATGGGTTTTAGAAATATGCTTATTTCAGGTTTAGTGGATGAAAGCAAAAATCCAAAGATTGAAAATTTAAGCGAAAAGCAAATTCTTGAAAGTAAATCAGGCGTAAAATTTACTTATATCCCGCTTGATATACATTTGCTCGATGATGAGATTTCACAAGATCAAAGCAGCCAAGAACTCTATAGTTTTAATAGTCAGCGTGGTTATCAATGGTTACGCTCAAAGCCGCAAGTATCTTTTATGGGAAAGAATAAGTTTTCTTTTACCCGCGTTTCAAGCCCGCTTAATTCAGAAGAGCCACACAGTGATTCAGCTGAATTTATAGATTCTCAAGACTTAGACAAAAAAGCATTTGAAGCCACAAGTTTTGGTGTTGCTATGCACGCCTTACTTGAACATATTGTTCTTTATAAAGATGAGTATCTAAAAGATCCAGAAACATTTATTCAAAAACAGATTCATCTCTTAAGTTATGGACATGAGGATGCTTTTGAGAAGAGACTTAACAATACTTTTAATTCATTCAAAAAGTCAGGACATCTCGAACATATATTAGATAGCAAGTATGCCCACCCTGAATTGGAGTTTAATTTCTCTATTTCAAAAGATACGTCATCAGAATGCCAAGACTTTATGGGATTTATTGATCTAGTCTTACATCAATCAAATAATCAAGCAGAAATTATTGACTATAAAACGGGCTATAAAAATTTAAGTGTACAGAGTGCACAAGAAAAATTTCTTCTTCAGGCGCAGGTGTATGCCTACGCCTTACTCGAAGCTGGCTTTAAAGATTTAGAGGTTAACTTTATTAGGCTTGAAGCGGATGACACGATTAGCTATCACTTTAGCGCCACACAAAAAGATGAGCTGTATGCCTCAATTCAAGAAGCTTTTACAGCTCATCTTTTAGAAGAAGAAATGTTACAGTCTAAAGATTAAAGAGTTTTTTGATTATGATGCTGCTTAAGCTGTCCGCAGGCAGCATCAATATCACTTCCGCGGGAATTTCTTATCGTACATTCAACACCAACCTCTTGAAGCGCCTCTTTAAATTCTTGAGCTCGCTTATGGCTTGTTGGTTTAAATAGTGAGTCTTCAACCTCATTAAGCTGGATAATGTTTACATGACACATAGTTCCACGCGTATAGTCAATTAAAGCTTGCAGGTGTTCATCATCGTCATTTAAATCTTTAATCAAAGCATACTCATAACTAGGTCTGCGTGAAGTTTCATCAACATAATTTAAGATACTCTTTTTAAGTCTCTCTAAAGTAAAAGATTGAACACCAGGCATAATAGCATCTCTTGTTTTTTGAATAGCTGAGTGAAGTGAAATTGCTAAGGTAAATTGTTCAGGCTCTTTTGCAAGCTTATCTATACCAACTATTATACCTACGGTAGAGATGGTAATATGGCGTGCACCAATACCAAGTCCTTTTGGATCATTAATAATTCTAAGCGCCTCAAGTAAGTTATCGTAATTTAAAAAACCTTCGCCCTGACCCATTACTACAACACTTGATGGGCGCATTCCAAAATCTTCTCCAACAACACGTACCTGGTCTACAATCTCACCAATACTTAAGTTTCTCGTGAAACCATTTTGTCCGGTTGCACAAAAAGCACAGTTAACCCTGCAGCCTGCCTGTGATGAAATGCAAACACTGAGCTTATCGCCACTGGGCATACCAACGCTTTCAACACTCACTCCGTCACTAAGTTCAAGTAAGTATTTTCTCGTGCCATCTTCAGAGATTTGTTTATCGATAATTTCAGGATATGAATAGCTAAATCTATCAGATAACTGTTCACGTAAATTAAGAGGAAGGTTGGTCATTTTATCAAATGAGCGCGCACCTTTTTGGTACATCCATTCAAAAAGTTGTTTCTTTCTGAAGTTTGGCTGATTTAAGCTATCCATTAGAGCCTCAAGTTCACTTCTTTTGAGTGATTTAATGTCAGGCTTTGTATTTTGTGCCACGTTTCTCTTCTCCCTCTAGTACTATTATTGATAGAGCTTATAATTGCTCAATAAATATCTTAACTGAGACTTCAAAAAATGTTGCTCAAGTAAGCTGCGCAAAAGTTAAGGAGCACAAGATGACTACGAATAATAAGAAGCCCGACGATAAAAAATTTGAAAGTCAGGAAGAAAGCGTTGATGAAATTATGGAATCCATTATGGCTTCCATTGCAAAAAATGATCCAAGCCCACTTGATGAAGAGAGAAAAGCTGTAGTTCAAGAAGCGCAACCACTTGAGTACGATATGTATCGCTATGACGATAAGCCCGCTGTTATTTTAGGCGCAGGTATGAGTGCTACTTCAGGGATGAACACTGAGCACCACTACGACACGAGTGATATTGAAACTCCAAGTACTGATGAAATTGAACCACTTACACCAAAAGATGCAGATAAGACTAATGAGATTGCTCAAACAATTGATTCAAACCCAACTGGTGAGCTTCCTCATGTAAGAACACAGGCGCAGGCAGCAAAAGCACCAATTCAAGAAGTGAGAGAGGTAGAAAAAACAACTAGCTTTGAGATGCCTAAAAACTTTAATCCTGATTTAACGTATCACGCTCAGTTTGAATTTGAGTTTTCTAACCCACCAAAAATATATGGGCTCTTTCCATTTATTTTGCAGGTCTTAGTATCAGTAGCTATAGCCGCTTTTATCATCTTTACCTTTATGTTTCATGCTAACCCCGCACAGAGTCCCTTCACATCTGATTTATTTATCTACACCTTATATGGACTTGGCATAATTGTTGCCTGGGGATTGATTTTTGCAATTCTTGCCCTAATAATTTCATTTGGTGTTTATAAAGAGCGCAGCTGGACGTCAAAAATACTGCTGCGAGCTGGTATTACCACTACCATTGGAGTGCTGTTATGGCTTGGTGCAATGTTTTTATGCGATGCAGTTGCACAAGGCATCATAGCTTTTTAGTAAACGAGGTTATATATGTCAAAAAAACTTGCCGCTGATACAAAAGTTGCTTTAATTTTAGGCGGTAACAGTGGGGAGCGCGAAGTTTCACTTATGTCAGGTAAAGAGTGTGCACTGGCATTACAAGAGGCAGGATATCAAGTTAAATCATTTGATAGTGCCGATAAGGACTTTATCTTAAACATTCAAAACTATGCTCCTGATATTGCCTTTTTAGCTCTCCATGGTAAGTATGGAGAAGATGGAGTAATCCAGGGTGCCCTCGAGTTTTTACGCATTCCTTATACTGGTTCAGGTGTACTTGCGAGTGCGCTTGCTATGGATAAAACTCGTGCTAAAACATTTTATAGTGCAGCAGGACTTCCAACCCCTCATTCAGTAAGTTTACGACGCTCTGAACCATATGACTTAGCAGAGCTTGTAGGCGTAGTGGGCGAGAAGTCCGTGGTAAAGCCTGCAACAGAAGGCTCTGCCCTTGGAGTAAGTATTGTCCACACACCAGATGAGCTTGGTCCTGCAATTAAACACGCCTTTGAAGTAGACGATACTATCTTAGTAGAGCGCTTTGTTGAGGGAACAGAGATTACCGTTGCTGTCTTAGGTAATAACAATCCAGAAGCTCTTCCAATCATAGAAATTGTGCCTCATGCTGAATTTTATGATTTTGAGGCAAAGTATGAAACTGGTGGCGCAGACCATATTATTCCTGCTCGCATTAGCGAAGCTGCTTATAAAAGTGCTGAGCGTATAGCAATCAACGCTCACAATGCTTTAGGCTGCAGAGGTATGTCACGCTCAGATATGATAGTTGATCAATTTGATACGGTGTGGATTTTAGAAACAAACACCATACCAGGCATGACAAAGACTTCACTGTTGCCTGATTCTGCAAGCAAGGCAGGTATAAGTTTTCCTGAACTTTGCACTAAGTTAATTGAATTAGCGCAAGAATAAAAAGTAAATCAGAGCAATAATTATAAGAATTACTAGGATTACCAGGGCATATACCTTAATTCTATCTTGAGGAGTGCCACTGACTAAACCTTGAACCATTTTATCGGCAATTGATTTTTGCTTCTTAAACACTACCTCTCCCTTACTAAATTCAGGGAGGGGAGTGGCTTTTGTAATCTCAAGCGCACCATTATTATCTTTAATGTAATCGTGTTCATAAGCACTTATTTGGAGTTGAGGGCGTTTACCTTCTTCAATTAATTTTTGTGTGTGCTTAAAAAAGTTTGAGAATGCTTGAGCATCTTCATGAGCGTTTGGGTCTGGAGTGTAAAATTGATACGCGAGCTCACCCATAAATTGCTTATCGTCATTTGAGTAATATACAAGCGATAAGGTAATACACTTTACCTTTGATTGATCAAACGCACTCTTAAAAGCTAGTTTATTTTGAGGGCTAATATAGCCTAAGCTTCCACCTTGTTCACTAAATACCTCATAGGTATAATCCTCACTATGCTCTTTGAGCGTAAGAGCAGAGCCCACCATAGCTTCATTTGATGCAAGACGAGAAGATTGCTCTTCACTTTGAGCGTTGATCAATTCATAATCTGCAAGGTAGGTATCAGTTCTAGACATAGTATCTCTCTTATCGTTATTAGTAAGGACTTTTACCCATTCTATTGTATATTAAGATGAGCTTATGAAGACGCTCGTGTTACTTTAATAGATGCTACCCCCAAATGGTTAATCCCTAGTATAATATAGGGATTAGATAGGAGGATGGGTATGCAAGTTTCTACTAAAGGTAGGTATGCACTGCGTTTGATGGTTGACTTAGGTAGTGCAGAACCTGATTACTATACTCCCTTACGTGAAGTATCGGAGCGTCAGTCAATTTCAGAAAAATACCTGGAGCAAATTGTGCGTCCACTCTCAAAAGCGGGCCTTGTAACCAGTGCGCGCGGAGTGTTTGGCGGCTATAAACTCGCACAAGATCCTGAAAATATAACAGTTGGTCAGATTTTACGCTCAGTTGAGGGTGAGTTGGCGCCTATACCATGCTCAAAGCGTGAGGCAGAGTGCATTCGTACTAACACCTGCGTTACTAAAGATGTATGGCAGTCAATTAAAGAGTCTGTAGATCAGGTGGTTGATAACATCACTCTTCAAGAACTTGTAAACAGAAGCACACAAAACAGAGGTGCATGTCCAAGCGAGTTAGTATAATCTTCTTAGTAGGCTAAACCATATAAGAGACGTTTAGAGTAAGAAGGATTAAGCTTGACTGATCAACCAAAAGGTTTTGACGCATATTTTGCCGATAAAAAATTAAAGTCACAACGCGAAAAAGCACAGGTGGATTGTAAGTCTGTGCTTTTTTTAACTAAAGAAGAAATTTCAGAGCTTGAAGATATGCGCGCTCGCGCACTTGATGAGTATTGCAAAGAGTACGGGATTTGTCTTGAGAGTAAAGATATAGAAGAAGAACTAGCTGCTCTTCCTGACCGTCTTAAATTAAGCGATAAACTTATCTTTAGAATGAGTGACCAAGGTGTTTTACTTGCCTATGCTCTTGTATTTTGCTCATGGCCAAAAATTGAAGAGTGGACTATAGAGCAGCTATATATTAACCCTGATTATAAACGCCAAGGACTTGGTTCAAAGCTTATAAACCAGATTGAAAATGTTGCGAGAACTGCAGAAATTAAAGCAACATCTATTTTAAGTGCCCCTAAACGTCCTAAGGCCGAAAGTTTTTGGAAAACAATTGGCTATAGAGAGCAAGAGGGTTTTGAGACGCAAGTGTTCAAAAAAGAATTGTAAGGTCTTTGTGCAAACTATACATCCAGAATTAAAAAATCTCATACTCGCAGGTACTGACCAAGATATTATTGAGCAATATGCAAGCTTAGAAGCGCGCGCTCAAACAAGAAGTTTTGGCATGCTTGAAGAAGAAGTAGTTATAGTTGATACAGAGACTACAGGTCTTGATTTCAAATCTTGTGAGCTTATACAAATCGCTGCTTGTAGAATGCAGGGAAGCGAAATTACCGAAACCTTTAACGAGTTTATTAAACCAAAAAAAGAAATTCCACCCTTTATAGAAAAACTTACCGGCATTAGCAATGCAGATGTTGAGCGAGCAAGAAGCGCACAAGAAGTAGTAGCTGATTTTAAGTCATTTGTGTATGGCTCACCTATTGTTGCGCATAATGCAGAGTTTGATCGGGCGTTTTTAGAGCGGGATGCAGAAGATAACTACATTACAGATTTATGGCTTGATTCACTTGCACTTTCAAGAATTGCGCTTCCGCGGCTTAAAAACCATAAGCTTGCTAATCTTGCCCAAGCCTTTGGAGCACATTCAGTTTCACACCAAGCTGACGATGATGTCTTAGCGCTTTCAAAAGTGTGGCGTATTATACTTACCGCTCTTGGTGACATGCCTGCAGGACTGCTGCAGCGCTTTTCAACGATGCATCCAAGTGTTCCCTGGTCTTATCGGCCAGTTTTTGCATACCTTGCTCAAGAGATGCCACAGGTATCTTTTTCACTGAGCGCTGCTCGTGATGAGCGTATAAAGCTTGATAGTGGCGAGAAAAAAGAAGATTATTTTGAGCACAATGATACCGAGCATGTAGATGTAAAGAGGGTGCTCAGCGAGTTTAGCTCAGATGGCATTTTAGGCAAGATGTATGAGGGTTTTGAGCCGAGAGCTGAACAAGTAGAAATGGCAAAAGAGGTTACTCAAGCATTTAATATCTCAACTCACAGAGCAATTGAAGCTGGTACGGGTGTTGGTAAATCTATCGCCTACCTTTTACCTTCAGTGTATATGGCAAAAGAAAATAATTTAACAATAGGCGTTGCAACTAAAACAAATGCGCTTATGGACCAACTTCTAAGCCATGAACTTCCTGCACTTGAAGATGCAATTGGAGAGCCTTTACGTTACTATGCGCTTAAAGGCTATGATCACTATGCCTGCCTTAAAAAGACAGAAAGTCTTGTGAATTCTCAAAAAGAAGAGGGCATGAGTGAAGATGTGCTCAATATGCTTGCAATGATTTATGCACATGCATGCCAGTCATCTCACGGAGATTTAGACGAAATAAACTTGTATTGGAAGAACTTGCCTCGTGCTGAAGTTACCACAAGCTCTGCTGAGTGTACCAAGCAATACTGTCCTTTTTATCCCAACCGTTGCTATATTCACGGAATGAGAAAGCGTGCTGAACAGGCTGATATTTTGCTTACAAACCACGCACTCTTACTGAGAGATCTTGAAGTAGACGGAATGATTTTGCCACCAATTAGACATTGGGTTGTGGATGAGGCACATTCCTTTGAGGCTGAAGCAAGAAAGCAGTGGGCGCTCAGCATCTCTGAGATAGAACTTAACGGTGCACTTGACGCTTTAGGAAGCATTCGTTCAGGAGCGCTTGGTCAGCTCACTAAAATTGCCCAGGCACATCCTGGGGCAAATGTTTTGATGTCAGCAATTAATAAGGCATCATCTCAAACAAGTTCAGTTACAACTGTTTCAAGTGCCTTCTTTTTAGAGCTTAAAAACCTTCAGGTTTTTAATAAGTCTAAGGGAAGCTATACCAATCAAGAAATCTGGATTGGTGATGAGATTAGAAGTACTGATATCTGGCAAAGCCTTCTTGAGCAGGGTAAAGCATTTGCGCACCAGCTAGAAAACCTTATAAAACTCTGCAAAGATACAGCACGCCTAGGACAAGAAACAGAAGAAGAAAGCTTTTTGGAAATAAATCCTCTCATACAGTCGCTCTCACAAATGCTCAAAGCGCTCAATTTAGTTTTAGACGGTGAAGACGATAGTTATGTGTTTAGCGCAAACCTAGATAGTCGCGCCTCGGTGATGGCAGAGAGCTTATTAGCTGAGCGATATGATGTGGGTTCTGTATTTGCAGAAAAGCTCTATCCTGAAGTAGCAAGTGTAATCTATACCTCAGCAACTATAGCAGTTGGTGAAAACTTTGATCACTTCTTGGCAGCTACCGGTCTTAATCTTTTAGAGTCTTCAATGTATAAGACGATACAACTTGATAGCTCATATGACTACCAAAGACAGATGTCAGTCATTACTGTCCCAAGTCTTGCTCAACCTAACTCTCGTGAATATTTAGATGATATGGAAGAGTTTTTGTACCGAGTACATACAAGTATGGGTGGCTCTACTTTAAGTTTATTTACTAATAGAAGAGAGATGGAAGAGCTTTATAAGAGATTAAAACCGCGACTGGACTTTGAAGGCCTACAGCTCCAGTGCCAACTTAAGGGAACGTCTATCAAACAAATTCGTGAGCAATTTATAGAAGACGAACGCTCATCTCTATTTGCGCTCAAATCTTTTTGGGAGGGATTTGATGCAGTGGGGGATACACTTCGTTGTGTTGTTATTAGTAAGCTGCCCTTTCCAAACCCCAATACTCCACTGAGTAAGGAGCGCTCAAAAAGAGATAGGTCTGCCTGGGGAAAGTATGACTTACCAGAAGCTGTTTTATCGGTTAAGCAGGCCGCAGGAAGACTTATTAGGTCTTCAAGTGATACAGGCTGCCTGATTATGGCTGACTCAAGAATTTCTCATAAATCATATGGCAAGGTCTTTATGAACTCGCTTCCTAAAAAGGAATACAACGCACTCAATTTAGACCAGCTCTCAACCTATTTGCAGATGTTTAGAAAGACTGAGTAAGCTTTAATTGAGCAAGCTCTCCACATTTATCTCTAAGCCTTTGCGGGTTTATTAACTCTAGAGCTCCTAAGCTTGCAAGTACTTGTTGTGGCAGCCAGGTCTCAGAAATATAAGGAATATGAGCATAGAGCTCGGAGTCTTTTGTAAACTTAGTAAGGCCAGGTATCTGAAGTTCATCTAAAACCTCTTCATCA
>JASBYZ010000006.1 GCA_029983705.1 Coriobacteriales bacterium | reverse complement strand
ATTTCTCTCAAAGTCTTTAGTGCACTTTAAGAGGGTACGGTGCATCTCTCGGTTAAGATCTGCTGCTGCCTCATCAAAACTTGATGCGTCTAAGGCCTCAGATGCGCCGTGCTCAACCTCTTGCATTAAGTTATAGACAAGCTTCCAAGTTCTATGTAAGAAGCGGTTCATACCGGCAACGCCGTCGGTTTGCCAGTCAAAGTCTTTATCTGGTGGTGCAATAAATAGTACGTATGCACGTAAGGTATCTGCACCAAACTCAGGAAGTACTGACTCTGGAGATACAACGTTACCCTTTGACTTTGACATAACCTCACCATTTGAGTCCTTAACCATACCTTGGGTTAAGAGATTGGTAAATGGTTCATCAAAGTTTACAAGGCCAAGGTCTCTTAGAGCCTTAACAAAAAATCTTGAGTATAAGAGGTGCAAAATTGCATGCTCAATACCACCAATATACTGGTCTACTGGAAGCCAGCTGTTGCAGATTTCTGAGTCAAATGGTGCCCGTTCATTTCTTGCATCGGTATAGCGCATATAGTACCAAGATGAACAAGTAAAGGTATCCATGGTGTCAGTTTCACGCTTGGCAAGCTTGCCACACTTAGGACAAGTTGTCTCGTAAAACTCTGGCTTATCAGCTAAGGTTTCACCTTCAGCTAAGTTAATATCTTCTGGAAGCTCAACTGGAAGTTGGTCTTTTGGAACTGCAACATAACCGCAGTCATCACAGTGGATCATAGGGATTGGGTTTCCCCAGTATCTTTGGCGAGAAATAAGCCAGTCACGAAGTCTAAAGTTAATGGACTTTTTGCCCACTCCCTTTTGCTCAAGTAAATCAATAATTGCTGAAACAGCCTTAGAGCCCTTACCAGCTTCCATACCACTAAAGTCACCCGACTGAATCAAGTAACCATCACCGGTGTATGCTTCTTCCCAATCAACCTCTTCTACCTTGGTTTCTTTAGCATCTTTAAGCTCTCCGTAGAGTGGATCGTCTTTAGAAACTACAACAGGAATAATAGGAAGCTTATATTTTCTTGCAAACTCAAAGTCTCTTTGGTCGCCTGAAGGTACCGCCATAACGGCACCGGTACCGTAGTCAGTTAAGACATAGTCTGCTATCCAAATTGGAAGAAATCTTCCGTTAACTGGATTAATTACATACTTACCAGTAAATGCTCCAAATTTTTCTTTGTTGTCCATTTGACGCTCAAGAGAAGACTTCTTTTTAGCCTGTGCCTTAAGCGCTTGAACTTCTTCTTCAAACTCAGTACCTGCTACCAGTTCATCTACAAGTTCATGTTCTGGAGCAAGTAAGAAAAATGATGCACCAAATAAGGTATCTGGTCTGGTTGAATACACGGTGATTGTAGTGTCAGTTGGATTGCCATCCTTATCTGCGAGTGCAAAGTCAATATCTGCACCCTCAGATCTACCAATCCAGTTTGCCTGCATTTGCTTAACTGGAGCAGGCCAGTGCTCAAGCTTGTCTAAGTCATCCAAGAGCTCTTGAGCATAATCAGTAATTTTAAAATACCACTGGTAGAGGTCGCGTTTTTCTACTTCACTGTGACATCTCCAGCAGGTACCGTCTGCCTCTACCTGTTCATTTGCAAGTACGGTATGACAATCTGGACACCAGTTAACTGGTGAGTTCTTACGCTCAACAAGGCCCTTCTCGTAAAACTTAGTAAAGATCCACTGACCCCATTTGTAATACTCTTTGTCACAGGTTCTCAACACACGGTCCTCATCGTAAGAAAATCCCATACGCTTAAACTGATTGTGCTGGGTCTCAATGTTTGAATAAGTCCACTTTGCTGGGTGGGTATTACGCTTGATAGCTGCGTTTTCTGCAGGAAGTCCAAAGGCGTCCCATCCAATTGGATGAAGTACATTGTAGCCAAACATTCTTGACTGACGAGCTATCGCATCACCAATTGAGTAGTTTCTAATATGTCCCATGTGGATATCTCCTGATGGGTATGGAAACATCTCTAAAACGTACTTCTTTGGCTTGTCAGACTCATTTGGAGTCTTATAAATTTTTTCTTCTTCCCAAATCTTTTGCCACTTTGCTTCTATTTTTTCAGGCTCATAAGCTGGGTATTGAAAATTAGTCACGATACCTACTTCCCCTGTTTCTTTATGATCTAAAATTATCGTCTGTTGAATGTGTCTTATCTTTAAGAACAACGTCGTGTGCTCCACCTTCTACAATTGAAGTTGATGACACGAGCGTAAGTTTTGCTTTTTCTTGAAGCTCTGCAATGGTAAGGGCACCGCAGTTGCACATTGTAGACTTAATCTTAGCAAGAGAGCCTTGAACTCCATCGTGTAAAGAACCAGCATAAGGAACGTATGAGTCAACACCTTCAACAAAGGAGAGCTTGTCTTTGGTGCCACCAAGGTCATAGCGCTGCCAGTTTCTTGCACGAGCAGAACCTTCGCCCCAGTACTCTTTCATGTAGCTACCGTTGATAGACACACGGTTTGAAGGAGACTCATCAAAGCGGGCAAAGTATCTGCCTAACATCATAAAGTCTGATCCCATAGCAAGAGCTAAAGTCATATGGTAGTCATATACAATACCGCCGTCAGAGCAGATTGGAACGTATACGCCAGTCTCTTTAAAGTACTCATCACGTGCTTGGGCTACATCTTGAACAGCACTTGCCTGTCCTCTACCAATACCTTTTTGCTCTCTGGTAATACAGATAGAGCCTCCGCCAATTCCAACTTTAATAAAGTCAGCACCAGCGTCTGCTAAAAATCTAAAGCCCTCAGCGTCTACAACGTTTCCAGCTCCAACTAATACATCATGTCCGTAGTGCTCACGAATCCAATCAAGGGTATGCTTTTGCCACTCACTAAAGCCCTCAGAAGAGTCAATGCACAACACGTCAACGCCAGCCTCTAGTAGCGCAGGAACTCTTTCAGCATAATCACGAGTATTAATACCAGCACCAACAAGGTAGCGTTTGTGCTCATCAAGTACTTCAAGTGGATTGTTTTTGTGAGTATCATAGTCTTTTCTAAATACCAAATACTTTAAGTTTTGGTCTTTATCTACCACAGGAATCTGATTGAGTTTATGGTCCCAAATTAAATCATTGCACTCAGATAAGGTGGCATCCTCAGGAGCTACAATTAAGTCCTCAAAAGGAGTCATCATATCTTTAACAAAGGTATCAGGTGAAAGTCGAGAAACACGGTAGTCTCTAGAAGTGATAATACCTAAGAGCTTTCCAGTCTCAGTGCCATCATCAGTTACCGGCATAGTTGAGTGTCCGCTTTTTGCCTTAAGTTCAAGCACATCTGCAAGGGTTTGGTCTGGAGTTAAGTTAACGTCAGAGCTTACAAAACCAGCCTTGTAATCTTTTACGCGAGCAACCATCGCAGCTTGGTCTTCAATGGTTTGTGAACCATAAATAAATGAAAGACCGCCCTCTTTTGCAAGAGCAACCGCGAGCTTCTCGCCAGAAACCGCCTGCATAATTGCAGACACCATAGGAATATTAAGCGTAAGTCGTGGCTCTTCGCCTTTTTTAAATCTAACCAGCGGAGTTTTAAGGTCAACTGCAGTTGGAATGTTTTGAGACGATGAATATCCTGGAACTAATAAGTACTCTGAAAATGTGTGAGACTCTTGAGGATAATAGTAAGCCATGCGATGATACTCCTTTGCTTATGCCTAAATAGTGAAAGCTATACTAACAAATTATATAGCCATGGGACTTTGGGATAAGTGTACACAATTAATTATTTTGCGCGCAGTCATCACAAACAATCTCGATGGTAATTTTACAGTTGATTGGACTTATGCCGTTTGCCTGAGCCGCATCAGCCATAAGCTTCTTTTTAGTTTTTTCTGGAATCATAATATCTATGATGTTTTTGCAGTTAACGCAGTATGCATGATCATGAGGGTCTTTTGCATTATCAAAGCGGTCAATATCACCCGGAAAAGAAACTCTATTGAGCACGCCTGTCTCAACAAGAACATTTAAATTTCTGTATACCGTAGCCATACCAATACCTGGCATTATATTGCGAGCTCTGTTGTAGACCATTTCTGCCGTGGGATGGTCATGAGACTGCATTACAATGTCTTTTACCAGTTCTCTTTGTTTAGAAAAATTCATGGTTTTACTTAACCCCCAAGCGTCTATACAGTTGCTTTATACTATAACAAACTATTAATGAAAAAATATTTTAATCTAAGTCTAATTTATGTACAGTGCAAAATCTCTTCAATTTTACTTATTATCTGCTTGAATAATTAGTCTATCTCTGGTAAGAATAATGTGGAATTATCACATTTCACTATAAATATGCTTGAGTGATGAGGAGAATGAGCACTCATGAGCTTTACTATTGTTACGGATGCAGGAAGTGCACTTGACCTAAGGGTGTTAGAACAAGAAGATTTCCTGGTTATTCCTATGTCAGTCATCATTGATAATGAGGAATATCCTTACTCAATGTTTGACGATACCCGTTCACACGAATTTTTTGAACTGCTTAGATCAGGAAAGATTTCAAAGACCTCTCAGCCAAATAAAATGCAGGTCACTGAGGTGCTAAGCAAAGCCTTTAGTCTTGGTAAAGATATCATTTATATAGGCTTTTCAGACAAGCTCTCAGGAACTTTTGACTTAACTGAAGAGACCTTTAAGGAGCTTTCTCAAGAGCACCCCTCTATTAGATACACCGTAATAAATACTAAGGCAGCCTCAGGCGGTATGGGAATTTTAGGCTATAAGGCGCTTAAGTTTAGAAACGAAGGCCTAAGCTTTGATGAGGCAAGCGATAAGCTCAAAGAGCTTGTACATCACACCTGCCACTGGTTTACGGTTGAAAATATGGAAACCTTACGCCGCGGAGGTCGCATTGGTTTTATCAAGTCAAAGGCAGTTGACGCCTTAAATATCAAGCCTATTTTGACGGTTGAAGCTGATGGAACGCTTAATGCACGAGAGACTGTAAGAGGCAGAAAGCGCTCAATTGTTGCACTGTCAGATAAATTTACAGAATACGCTGACTTAGATCTTACGGGCGATAAGGTCATTATCTGCCATGGGGACTGCGCAGATGAGGCACAAAAGCTCAAAGACTTTATTTGTGACAGCACTGATATGAAGGCAGAAAATATTGAGCTTATATCAATAGGCCCCATTATCGGTTCTCATACCGGTCCGGGGTCAGTAGCTTTATTCTTTTTTGGGAATAAGATATAAAATAGATAGAAATACTAGGTTTTTAAGAGTTAGGGATAAAAAGGCTATGAGTGTGAAAAATTATAGAGACCTTGATGTAAATATTAAGCTCTCAATTGGAAAAGAGGCATCAGATCTACCAGGCACCTTTGGAAGAGGAACTGTCTCTCTTCTACAAGGAGTTGCTAAGCGCGGCTCACTAAATCAAGCTGCTAAGGCTATGAACATGGCATATTCAAAAGCTTGGAGGCTTGTAAAGGAAGCTGAAGGACATGTGGGCCTTGATTTAATTGATCGCCACGGTGCACACGGCTCTTCACTTACCCCAGATGGCTTAAAACTCTTAAACGCCTATCTACAAATTGAACAAGAAGCATCAGCGCTTGCCTCTGAACGCTTTATCGATATCATGGAAGATTACGAAAAAGAAGAGACAGAAGACTAATAAGGCGCCTAATGTGGCGCCTTTTACTTTTGCTTAAAAGAATCTACTTTGATGTACCTCAACCGGCACCAGTCCAAGTGATACTGCCTCTCCAAGAGCAATCTTTTGGAGACGTCTTTCTACAAGTTTTGGAACAACCTTTAATACCTCTGATACTGCACAGATTTTATCTACCATCTGTATCACTTGAGTCTCTTTATACTTAGGCTGCTTAAAACCTTCTACCACAGGATACATGTGTAAAAGTATCATCTCTCGCTCAACGTCAGAAAGCTCAAAATACTTCTCGGCATTTTTAAGAGCTATCTTTGGGTGATAGAGGGTATGCACAATTTTTGGATCTTCTTTTTCATGCCAGTCATATAAAAAGAAGTCATGTAATAAACCGGCGCGAGCACCTGCACGTGCATCAAGGCCGTATTTTTTGCATAAAAAGAAAGTGTAGTAAGAAACGTGCATGACATGCTCTAAGGTAGAGGTGGTACCGTGATGAGCAAAATCTGCCATTCTTTGGACTTCTGGGTGGTTAAGTATATCTTCTACATAAGAGATGTACTCTTGGTACAACTCATACTTTGCTAAACATCTTTTGAGCTTAATGCTTTGATGAGCCAAGGCTACCTCATTTGTACTCAATTTACATACATATATCACTATAGCCATTTTGCCTAAAAAAGCAGGCCTTTAGAAGTGAATTATTTGTTAAGTATGTTACTTATTTTGAAAATCGGGGTCAATCTTGGATGCTTTGAGCGCACACTCATAGCACAAAGTCTTTAAGCCTACTTCATACTTTCTGAGCTCTGAAATCCATTCATGACACTCATCACATTGAAGATCATCCCACAAGCGAAGCTCTTGGGGCATGTCTATATGAGGAGTGCTCACCTCAAAAAGTTCTTCAAAGGGTTTTGTAAGAACTGCTTCTTCCCACTCATCTCGCTTCATTCCTTTGGGCTTGTGTGCCTTAAAGAGGTAGCGAACTGACTTATGAGTATCTTTATGAAAAAAGCTAAAGGCAATCTTTCCGGTAGGTAGATAGTTGATGCCACCTTTTCCAAAGGTAAGGCCAAGGCAAACTTGGATAGCATCTGAGGGGCAGGTTTGAGTTTCTGTCACGCACACAAGTGCTCCAGTTTGATCTAAAGAAACATCTAAATCACTTAAGGCCTGATCTGCTGCTCTAAAACCAATAGCTAGGCCTGGACCATAATGTCCGTGGAATTTAGCTGATTCATCATAGTGCTCTCTACTTAAATTCATACCGTATAACCCCTTATCTCAAGTACAAACTGCTTTTATTATTACTAAGAATAATTTGTATATCAAGGCAAATTTACCGTTTACCTAAGTCAAATTAAAAATTTTTGAACTTATTCTTGACAGCTTTAATTAATTTAGTAGGATTATGAATTAACAAATTTTATTTACATTTTTTTGATGCTTGAAGGAGGTTTGCCACAATGAATACTGTTTTAGCTTTTGAATTATCATTCAGAGCATGGTGGTGGCAAAATCTATCTTCTAAGCGTCAACTCTAAGTTGCTATTTTGCCATACCTAAAATAACGCAAAAGCTCCTGGGTTGACCGGGAGCTTTTTTATTGCTCCCTTTCAGTCCTTTACTAATTGGTGTTAATAATTCATAAAAATTATGACGATAAAAAAGAGAAAGACAAAAAGAAAGGTATTTTAAGATGCAAAACCAAGAAAACACCCCACAAGGCGCAGTAAGAACAATTTCTACCGAAAACGTGCGAGGTAAACTCGACGTTTCTGCACTCGTACTGATTGCAATTTTACTTGCAGCAGGCGTAATCTTAAACGCTACCGTAGGTAAGGCACTTGCAATTACTGGTATTCAACCGGAGTTTTGTATTGCAGCATTTTGTATTGCAATCCTCCTTATTAGACCAAGCATTCCTCAGGCAATAATTATTGGTATCTTGGGTGCAACAGTAATCCAGCTTACCACCTCGATTCCAGGTCTTGAGTATCTCTGCGATATCCCAGCTTCAGCATTTATGGGCTTTATGGCAGCAAAAGTACTTACTAAGAAAAACCGTGTATACATCCCATTTGTTGGAACCTTTATTACTACCCTAATTTCTGGTTCAATCTTTGCTACAGTTGCTACAATATTTGTTATGGGTGCAGAGCCTGCATCAATTTTAGTAATGGCTCCTATCGTATTAGGTACCGCTCTTGCTAACGCAATTGTTGTTCAGGCTCTCTACTTCCCACTTGCAAAGGCAGCAAAAAGAGAACTATAAGAAAGAAATTAACTCGTGACTATTTTTATCAAGGATTTATCTTTTAAGTATAAAGACGCAGAACACTTTGCACTAAAAGATATCAATCTAGATATAGCACCAGGTGACTTTTTAGGAATCATTGGTCCATCAGGTGCAGGAAAGACTAGCCTCGCTTCTTCATTGAGCGGGGCTATTCCTCATCATTTTAGAGGAGAATACCGAGGCCAGGCACAAATTGGTGAGCTTGATACTTATGAGGCAAGCCTTACTGATATCTCTAAGGTGCTCGGATCCGTGCTCCAAAACATAGATGCGCAAATTGTTGCCGCAAATGTGTATGACGAGATGTTATATGGTCTTGAAAATTTTGGAGTTAACCATGCAGACATCCCCAGAATTATTGATGAAACGCTATCTAGAGTAGGTATCTTAGAGCTTAAAGATCGTGAGATTATGACGCTTTCTGGAGGACAAAAGCAAAAGGTTGCCATTGCAGCGATTCTTGCACTGAACCCCCAGGTTATGGTCTTAGATGAGCCAACTGCTGCACTTGATCCTGCCTCAACAGAAAACGTGTATGAAATCTTAAAGACATTAAATCAAGATCATAATATGACCATCGTAGTAATTGAGCAAAAGGTTGCCCACCTTGCCGAGTTTTGTAAGCATATTGCGGTTATGAGTAAGGGTGAACTTGCCTTTTACGGAAGTCCAAAGGAGGTCTTTTCTCACTCTGAAGAACTTAGAGCTATTGGTGTTGACACCCCGCGTGTTACTAGAATCTCAAATAGTTTGTACGAGGCTCGCTTAAGTGAGAAAAACGCTGTCGCACTTACTGTTTCAGAGAGCCTTACTGAGATTGATTCATTACTTAAAGGCGCCTCAAAAGATTCAAAGCTATCTTTGGGCGATGAGGACCTAAGCTCTCCCCACGCACACACTCCAAAACCTGAAGAACAAGTCCTTAACTTTGAGCATGTTGACTATATCTATCCTACGGGACTAAAGGCACTGAGTGATGTGAGCTTTGACTTATATGCCGGAGAGCTTCTTGCAATTGTAGGACAAAATGGTGCTGGTAAAACAACTATTACTAAGCTTACCAACGGCCTTATAAAACCAAGTGCTGGAAGTGTCTCTATTTGTGGTAATAACACCCAAGATGCACGCACTTCTCAAATTGCTCAGTTTGTATCAACCCTCTTTCAAAACCCAGACTATCAAATTAGTAAAAATACCGTGCTTGAAGAGGTTGCATTTAGCCTAGAGCTCCTTGGCAAAAGTACTGAGGAGGCTCAGAGCAAAGCAATCGAGATGATTAATAACTTTGGTCTTGATAAAGATGCAGCTCCTTTTACCCTCTCTCGTGGTCAAAGGCAGCTTGTTGCCCTTGCATCCACTCTGGTTACTGAGCCTCGCGTTTTAATCTTAGATGAGCCAACTAACGGGCTTGACTATCAAGAGTGTATGAGGGTTATGCAGATCGTTAAAGACGCTCAAGAGCAGGGTTGCGCTGTGCTTATGGTATGTCACGACATGGAAGTCGTAAGCGACTTTGCAAGCCGAGTAATAGTTATGGCAAACGGAAAAATGCTTGCAAACGGAAGTTCAGAGGACATATTTATGAGAGATGAGGTGCTTGATGAGTCATACCTTAAGGCTCCTCAAGTTATGCAAGTATCAAAGGCTCTCACACATAAGGGCTACAAGGCATACCACGGCGTTTCAGAAGTTAGTGACATTGTAGAAATTACAAAACAGGCGGTGATGTAGATGCCTGCAATTCTTGAATACCATGAGGGCAATACCATCCTTCATAAGGCAAACCCTCTCACTAAAATTTTTATTGCCATAGCAATATGTGCCGCAGTCTTTTTATCAAGTAACATTTATCTTTCAATAGCACTTATATTACTAAGCGTTGCTATAGGAGTAGCTACAGGCCTTGCAAGGCTTGTACGCCTGCTTATCCTAGGACTTGCCGGACTTGGTATTGTGATGTTTGTAGTTCAGACCATTATTATTAGGGATGGTCAAACTATCTTTTTATTCATGACCGATGAGGGCATTAGACGAGGCATTAAAGTAGTCTTAAGAATCGTAGGTTTTGCGCTTCCCCTTATTATCATGCTCTCTTTAACCAAGATTACTGATCTTACTAATGCAGCAGTTCAAAAGTTACATATCCCCTATAAGTTTGCTTTCACGATAACTACTGCTATTAAATTTATTCCAATATTTGCCCACGAGATGAAAATGATTACAGAAGCTCAAACAGCACGAGGTGTTGAGTTTGATACTCCAAACCCCTTTAGAAAGCTTAAACTTATGCTTCCTTTAATGGCTCCTTTGCTTATCTCTTCTGTATCAAAGGCTGACGATGCAGCACTTGCCGCAGAACAGCGTGGCTTTTATTTACGTGACGATAAGAGCGCGTTTAAGCAGTACCCTTTTAAGGCTTTAGACTTTGCCTTAATGGGTGTTTCACTCTTGCTCCCAATTATTGCATTTATTCTTTAATGACTTTCTCTTTTTGATACAAGTATGCCTCCTGGTAAAACCAGGAGGCATACAATAGGCAGTCTTTTTATTGCGCATTAGATGCGTATCAATTAGAAATATTAATTGATTATTTATTTAGAAGTTCTTTGGCTTTAGCAAGAGCTGCATCAAAGTCAGGCATTTCAGTGTTTTGCTCAATATACTCTACATGTTGTACGGTGTTGTCTTTATCAAGAATGAATACTGATCTGTTCTCAAGTCTAAGTTCTTTAATATGGGTACCAAACTTATCGCCAAAATCAAAGTCCTTGTGATCAGATACTAACTCTAGGTGCTCAATATCTTTTGCTGCACAAAAACGACTTTGTGCAAATGGTAGGTCAGCTGAAACACCAATGATAATTACATCATCGCCTAATTTATCTGCCTCTTTATTAAAGCGAATGGTTTCTAACTCGCAAACCTCTGTATCTAAAGATGGTACTGCAAAAATTAATTTGATCTTGTCACCTGCGTCAGAGAGCTTAAACTCTGAAAGGTCTTGCTTTACTGCTTTAAACTCAGGTGCCTTATCTCCTACCTTTAGCTCATCTCCCAATAGAGTAAGCTCGGTATCTGCCATTTTAAATCCAGTTCTTTCAGCCATACGAAACTCCTTACGTATTTTGTATTTGTAGAACGTATTTATATATGTGCCCATTTGGGTGCATTACATCTTAGATAAGGTTAGAATTAACAATTACTTTAGATTTAACTGAGAAAGGATTGCTATGCCTTTTGGAATTGGTGCACTATTTGATAACACTGGCTACTACGTTATAGATCTTGAAACTAATGGTATGAGACCAGAAATTGACAAGATTATTGAAATTGCACTTGTATATGTAGATGAAGCAGGAAACATTGGAAGAAAGTGGACCACTCTTGTAAATCCTGGTGAAGGTATTGATGTTGGGGCTACTCATGTTCACGGCATTACCCTTCCAATGATAAAAGATGCTCCTCGCTTTGAAGAGATTGCCCCATATGTATATCAGATGTTTGCAGGAGCACCTCTCGTAGCTCACAACACAAGCTTTGATGTTCCATTTTTAACAGCTGAACTTCAACGTGCCGGTCTTCACACCTTTGGAGATCCACTTCCTTCAATTGACACCATTACTCTAGCTAAAAAATACCTAACCCTACCACACTATAAATTGGGCGCTATTGCAGAGTATTTAGGAATTGACTTAGAGAATGCACACTGCGCACTTGACGATACCCTTGCTGCAGCAGAAATGTTCTCACACTTTATTAAGAATGATAAAAATCTTACTTTTGATGCAGTAGATATTGCTCAAAACATGGTTTGGGATGTTCCTGATGATGTTCCAGAGCCAAGAATTTTAACTAGATAATTATTTACAGAAGAGCTAGATATTATCTAGCTCTTCAAATTGATTAATAAGTTCCTGTTGAGAATGAACATCTAACTTCTTATAAATATTTGACACATGAGTTTTAACTGTATTAATGGAAATACCTAACTCCTCTTTGATATATCCGGCATTTCTACCTTTAACCATAAGACCATAAACTTCAGATTCCCTTGGAGTTAATTGGTAACTCTCAGATGCTACAGCAATTTTATTGTCGAAATTTTCAACAACAATATTATTACTATCTAATTCTTGAAATTCATGAATTCCCGTAATGGTTCTTTCAAAACTAAAATCTCTTAGCACTATTAAATTAAATGCTACAAAAACAAAAATTATAAGAGCTATGCACAAAGTTGCATAAAGTAACCTTCCATAATAATTTATCAAGTGCCCAGCATTTGTTCCAATTAAAACATCAAAAATCTCACTTCCAGCAATTAATAAACTAATTGACACTCCTAAAAAACTACTGTTGTAATTAATAAACACCATCGAAAATAAGTATCCTGATAATATAAAAAGTGCAGATAGTAGATACGTTCTGTCAATGTTTAATGTTGGTGTAATATTAAAGGCAATCATTACAATTAATACTATTAAATAAATGGATAAACTCTGTGCAGGAGCACAAAAACAATACTTTCTTTGATAATCAAGTTGACGAAGATTTTGGTAAAGAAGCTTAGCAAGACATGCTGTAAAACATATTGCTGGAGAAATCTAAACCCTCTACAAAGCAAAGCAGCCAGCTCAATTTGAACTGGCTGCTTTTATATTTCCATTGTATTGATTCTTTACGCGTACACTTCTTTTTCTGTCTCTAAGAAATCAAGTGCTGATTGAGCCACAATTGCATAAAACTTTGAGAAGTCTTTATCTAACACTTCTTTAAATAGTCCTGGTATCCAATCTTGAATATGATCTTCAAAGAATTTCTTTGACTTCGCATTATCGGAGCTTTCGGTCTCATCGCCCAAAAGCTTTGCCATACACATAAGTTCTACTGCAATATGGTCAACCATTACATTGTCTAAACCTGTTAGCTCAAGATTTTCATCTTCAATAAATTGCGTCATCTGATCAAAGGATTCTTGTTTTACAAGACCTTCATCACTCGTATGAACTGACTCATATAATGAAATTGGATTAGCACTCATTGAGTAAAAAGCTTTGATGTATTCAGCACCAATTTCTTTTTTAGCCTCATCCAAACTTTCAAATGGATCTATGCACTCCTCAAGTTTTGATAAACCAAATGGAAGGTGTTTAGCTCCCTCTTTCAATACCTCTAAAAGGTTTTTGCTAGGCTCTATAAGCATTAAGGTTGCAAGAGCATTATATACCGCAATTCTTTCTTCTGTCGCTAACGTTTCAGACATACACTACCCTACTTTGCAATTAATACAGATGGGTTAAGTGGGCCGTCTAGTGGCTCTACTGTAAGTCCCATCTCTTCTGCCTTCTTTTTAAGTTCTTCTAGAGTACCAGAATGCAGCGCTTGAGTTGGGCAGGTTTGTACACAACGTGTCTCTTCACCATCGCCTACATTTAATGACATGCAGTGGTCACACTTGTCCATCTTTTCACCGTGCTCTGGGTCATACTGAGGTACATCATATGGACAAGCTTCAACACAAGTTTTGCAAGAAATGCAGGTGTCTTGGTCTACTACAACAGCACCGTTGTCTTTTCGCTTACTAATAGCTCCAACAGGACATGCTTCAAGGCAGGCTGGAGTCTCGCAGTAGTTGCAAGCCTTTGAGTTAAAGGTTCTCTGTACCTTTGGAAACTCTCCCTCTACCGTATCAACAACTACACGTCTTGCTATACTTCCTGCTTTAATGCCATGCCATTGTTTGCAAGAAACTTGGCAAGCCCAGCACTGGATGCATCGATTAGGTATATATAAGAATCCTACTTGACTAGCCATTATTTCTCCTCCCAAGGTGTAATTGAAACTAAGGTTTGCTTAGCCATAGCTGAGTTAAAGTCATCAAAGTTTTCAATTTCTGAGTCGTATAACACGTTAATCTCAGATCCACCGTCATAATTTGGATAGCCTTCTAGTCCTAGGTCATCACAAGGTTGGGCAAAGCCACGCTTGGTCATTAATACCTCTGGAGAGATTCCCTCATAAAATTTGGTTCTCAATTTTACATAGCCGTGAGGCGACTCAACGCGAACCCATTGGTCATCTTTGATACCGTATTTGTCAGCAGCTTTAGGGTTGATAATTACCCAAGGATATGGTGCTAGCTCTCTTAAATAAGCTACATCATGATAGTGTCCGTGCTGACAAGTTCTGTGTGCATGAACGTCTGTGATAATGAGTGGATATTTCTCAGCCAGTTCTTTATCCTGCAAGGTTTCTTGTGGACCCTTGTACTCTGGGAAGTAGCCTAAGGTGCCAGTCTCAGTATTGTTTGGCTTGCCACCAATCCGTAAGTTTTTGCACTGAACTTTGCCTTCAGGTAAGTCTTCAAAGAGCTTCTCGTAATTCTTATATGTTGGTTCTTCTGGCTTTGCGCCATCTTCACGCTTGATAAAGATTCCCTTTGGAGCACTTCTTAGCTCTTCAAGAGTGATGCCGGTACCTTCTAGTTGCTCACGGAGGCACTCGTCCATGTCACCGTTCCAGAAGTCCTCACCCATGCCAAGCTCTACCGCAAGATCAAGGTAGAACTGCCAGTCAGACTTTGACTCATACATTGGCTCAATGGTTCCGTTGTTCATGCCAATAAATGTTCCGTTTGGTCTGTTTTTTAGCGCAATTTGATGACTTGTCTCATATCCAGTAGCAGCTGGTAAAACATAGTCTGCATAGTCACAAGATGCATTCCAAGTCGTATCCATCGCAACGTAACAGTCGCACTTTTTAAGCGCTTCTGCAACCTTCTTTGGCTGACGAGTAGAAGACATTGGGTTTGACTTTTGGCCAAGCAAAGTCTTAATTGGGTAAGGTTTCTCAGTCAAAATTGACATGATGCCCTTATAGTATGCAGTGTTTGGACCGCTCTCCCAAGTCTTAGGATTTTGATACCAACGAGGGAACTCTGGAGCATTTAGCTTTGCCATTCCAGCATGATAGCCTTTAGCCTTATCTTCCTCTGATGCTTGGAGTCTGTCAGTAAGTCTATCTACAGGATTGAGCTTTACAAGAGGTGCTGGCATTTTCTTTCCTGCTCCTCCACCACCAGGAATATCTAGGTTTCCGGTGATAGCTGAGATTAGACATGGGATAACTGCCTGCCAGTTACCATCGTTTGCTTGGTCACAGATACCGTTACCATAAATGATTCCAAGAGGTGACTCAGTTCCAAGCATATGAGCTACTTCATTAATCTGTGACTCTTCAAGTCCAGTAATCTCTGATGCCCATGCTGGAGTAAATGGCTTAACATGCTCTGCGAGCTCATCAAATCCAACTGTCCAGTTTTCTACAAACTCTTTATCGTAGAATTCTTCGCCAATAATCACGTTTAAGAAAGCAAGACCAAGTGCAGCATCAGTACCAGGTCTAATTGGCATCCAAATATCTGAGCGAGCAGCCATAGGGTCAAGCATTGGCTTGATAGAAATAACCTTCATGCCCTTTTCTTGTGCCTTAACGTGTTTGGCTGGGTTTCCTTTGTTCATACCGGAGTTGCCGTAGTTAGCGCCCCACACAACTAGAAGTTTAGTTTTGTCCATTTGAGCAGGTGCTGTTTTGGCTTTACCAATAGAAATTTTTCCTGCAGCCATTCTTTGAAGCGCACAAATTCCAGAGTGCATGTAATTAGGTGAGCCGTAAACGTTTAAGAATCTTCTACCTAAAGTACCAAGTACTGGATAAAATTCTGGCGATAAGATACCTAGAGATTCTGGGCCGTATTTTTCTTTATTTTCTTTAAACTTAGCAGCAATCTCTTTGATAGCTTGCTCCCAGGTAATTCTCTCAAATTTACCTTCGCCCTTCTCGCCCACACGTTTCATAGGATACTGAATTCTTTGTGGTGAATATGGCATAGATACCGCAGCGTTACCTTTTAAGCAAATAGAATGGGTTTCTTGTCCACCGTTATTTCCTGCATCAGGATTACCTTCGATGTAAACAAGCTTGCCATCTTTTGTATAGCAAGTAACGCAGCAGTTAGTTTGAGCAGCTCCACACATCTGACACCAGTTATTGCTTACCTCACAACCCTCTCTTGGGTCTTGAGAAACTTGAGCTGTTGTGGATGTTTTGGAACTCTCTTTAGAAGAATCATTTGCTGGCGTATCTCCCACGTTAGCGTTACTACAAGCGCCAAGTGCTAAAAGCGATCCCAATGCAGCACTTGCACCAACAAATCCCCTTCTCGAAACGTTCTTATCCATAGATCTCCCCTTCCATTTGAATAAGTACGACCGGTATTATCTAAATTCTAGGTAAGCCTATCAAAGTGAACGGTATGTATGTGTCCGTGAACGGTCATTAAATGTATAAATATAAGTTTTCGATAGTTACAACTAATTAAATTGAGAATGATTTTAATTAATCTTTTTTAGTAATAATTACTAATTCCTACTAGTTTGGGGGATATTAGGCCTATAGACTATAACCCACAAAATATGTGGAATATATAGGAGATTTACCATGAGCAATACAATGGATGTTGAACCTAATAAAAAGCCGCACCGAATTGTTGTAGTAGGCGGAGGTTATGGTGGCGTTACCGCAGCTATGATCCTTGCTGATCACCACGACAATGAAGATTTAGAAATTGTTGTGGTAAGTAAAGAGCCAATCATGGAAACTAAAATGGAAATGGATACCGTAGTTCCCTACAGCGCAGACCATGACTTTTGTAGAATATGGCTCCCCCCTCTTTTCAAAAATAGAAATGTGAGACTTGTTCAAGCAGAAATGACAGCGCTTGATACAGAAGCTCAAGAGATTACTATGCTCTTAACTCCATATGCTGCTACCTGCGAATACCTTAAAGGTGATGACGGAGCCTGCTTAATTACTGAGCTTCCAAAGCGTGAAGTAACCCAGCTTGAATACGACACCTTGGTTATGGCGGTTGGTGCCAATTCTTCTAATCCTCCAGTTGAAGGACTTGATGAGTACGCAACAAAGATTTGGTGGGTTAAAGACATTAAGCACTACAAACGCTTAGTTGAAAACAGGCTTCGTATGGCTATTGAAGAGCCAGATGCAACTAAACGTAAAGAACTTTTAACCTTTGTAATTATTGGTGGTGGAGCTACCGGAGTGGAGATCTGCGGACCACTTGCTCAGTCAGTTAGATCACGTGCTAAACGCATGGGACTTTCTCAAAAAGAAATTAGTATTTCTTTAATTGATAGTGGTGAGCATGTACTAAAACAGCTTCCAGATAAGTCACGTATTAAGGCCGATAAGCGCCTTGAAGAGCTTGGCGTAAAACTTATTTTAGGCGTAAGAGTATCCAAGCTTACTGAAGACTTTGTTTACCTAAACAACAACACCAGAATTCCGCGTGGTGTATGCCTATTTGCAGGTGGAGCTAAGGTAGAACCTTGGGTATCAAAGCTTGGCCTTCCTATGGAGCGTGATCGCATTAAAATCAATCATGACTTACAGGTAGAAGGCTTTGACAACATCTACGCTATTGGAGACGTTGCAGCATATATTCCTGACGGTGAAGAACGTGCCCTACCAATGCTTGCGCAGCATGCACTTCATATGGGCGAGACGGTCGCTAAAAATATCATTGCAGATATTAAGGGAACTGAGCACGTAAATTATGAGGGTAAGATTATAGGTCAAATGGTATCTATTGGATATGGATACTCTGTAGGTGAAGCCAAAGGTATTGAGCTTTCAGGCTGGCCTGCTGACATGGGAAAGAAAATGTCTTACGCACTGTGTTGGAAAGCTTTAGGCGGCATGAGTATGGTTCAACAGCGCTGGCTTGAATCTTCACGCATGAAGAAATATGTACGTAAAACTCTTGAGCAGCAATTTTAAAAATTCAGTGTGATTTAAAGAGATGATGTTCGCAATTGAACATCATCTCTTACTTTAATTAACTTTTTTAGGCGCCTTTTTCTTCTTTTAAGACACCTTCAGCACACATGTAGCCACCAACAAAAGAAAGTCCAATGTCTGCATACATTCCCGTTAATGGTCTTGCTGCAAAGTTACCTTCTCCTGCAGATCCGCCTGCGGTATGCCATCCAGCATAGAGTCCCTTAATTGCTTTACCATACTCGTTGATTACCTGCATGTTTGGGTTAACCGTAAGCCCACACTTAGAACCAAATACATGACCGCCAACAGCAGCTCCATAATAAGGTGGAGTATCAAGCTTAATTAACCATTCAGGTTTATATTTGTAGTTGTTAACGTAGTCTTCGCCCTTATCACATGCTTCGTTCCATTTTTCAACGTTTGAAGTTAATACGCCCTCTTCAAGCCCCAAAGCTTTTTCCAGCTCTTCTATGGTATCGCACTTTTTAATAGCGCCTTTTTCTACCATATCGTTAAATCCAGTTCTCCAGTCTCTTAACTCCTCTGGAACTCTGTCAATATATGGATCATCTGGTGCTACGGTACCTGCCACACGACAAATTGCCTGCTGGAAATAGTTTTGTGATAACAACTCATCATATTTATTATCAAATACTACAAAAGTTTTCCCGTCAGGTTGACTCATCTCAATGTTTCCGGTTTCACATAAACCTTCCGAAGAAATTGGTTGATCATGAACATAAGGATACGCGCGAGAAGTTACTGAAATATATGGTACGCGCTCACCAAGTTTATTAATTCTGAGCCAAGGCTGTCTTACTGCCTGGTTGCCATCTTTGTTGATTCTGGTATCCATCATAGTGTCATATGGCTCATACTCTTTCCACCAAATACCACCTTCAAAGGCGCCCGTTGAATCCATACCAGATAGGGTTGCTCCAACGCCCATACCCATTCTGATACACTCTCCTGTACCATATGGAGGAGTTGCAATATTTGCAATACCCTTTGTTACAAGTGGGTTATATGTCTCCATCATTGCGCGATTGGTTTCCATACCACCAGCAGTTAAAATAGTGTATTTAGCACCATAAAACTTTTCTGCGCCCTCTTCTTCAACCTTAACACCTAAGATTTCATTGTTTTCAGAAACAAGTGTTAACACCTTAGTCTTAAGTTTTAGTTCAACACCAGCTTCTTCCACTTTTTCTCTTAAGTATCTAAAGGTTTCGAAGTTTACATTTACACCATTGGTTTTAGTCTTCTGACCTTCCCAAACTAACAACATAGCTCCGCTTGGTGATGGATTTGATGGAACCCATTTGCAGCCAACAGCATCAATCATCCAGTCAATACACTTTGGACCCTCAATTGCCATGGCGCGCAAAAGTTCTGGATCTCCACTCATTTGTTGAGCATTGTAAAAGCATTCTACAATTTTATCGACATTATACGGATATTCAGGAAACGCCCACTTATTTGCCTCTGCGATTTTATGTCCACCAACGTTTGAAAACATAGAAGAGTGTTTTGATATACCACCAAACTCACTTAAGCGCTCAATCATCAACACTTTCATGCCATTTTCAGATAGTCTGAGTGCAGCATTGCAACCGCCGCCACCAGAACCAACTACGATAGCATCATATTCGCCATCCCAAGAAGCTGGCTTCGCAACCGGATCAATTGGTGCTGCAAATTCAGCAAATTTTTTAGCTTTTTCAGCATCTTTATCGGATTGTACATCTTTAGCTTTTTCTGAACTTTTTTCTGCTGGTGCTGTCTTTTCTGAACCACTAGCATTACAGCCGCTTAAAGAAAACGCAGCAGCTCCTGCTGCAATACCTGCACCCGTTAAAAACCTACGTCTACTTAGGCCTGGTTTAGCGTGCTCCGCCATAAACATCCTCCTTCTGCTAATATTTCTTGGAGCTTTTTATTTTGTTGAATCTATAAAAGCTCATCCACAGTTCAAAACCTTAGATTAAAATATGGTTTAAAAGATAATCAAGGAGGATTATTTTTAGGTTTATATCTAATCCTCCCAGGTAACGGGAAAAATAGTGTTCGAAACTGTTATAAATAACATCAAGCAAAATCTTACCTTTATGCTTGCAATACCATTTATTTTATTGGGAACAGGACTCTACCGAGCCTGGATAGAGATTCTTTTTATATCCCCGCATTTTGATTTTGCAACAAGCGCAGTCGAAGGTTTTAATGTGCACGATATAAGCATGGCTCTTACCTTGCTCATTTGTGCGGCATTAGCAAAAATGTTCTCGCCTCTGTTTAAGAAAAAATATGCCTATATACTTTGTACACTTTGCGCGCTTATATCTAGCATCTTAAAACTCTCGATTTTATTTATTGATTACAGTAGCAGCCAACTAGTAATCGTTGATGTGCTTTCAAATATTGGTGGCGGCTTTAGTACCGCCCTATTATTACTCTTATGGGCAGAGTTGTTTTCAACACTTCCCCCGCTCAAAGTGGCTATTGCCTATACACTTTCCTTTTTACTTGGATATGCACTGGTACATGGCCTTATATTGTTGAGCTTTTTGGGTCAGGTAATATTTACCATTCTTTTACCGCTTGTTTCCCTTACAATGGTATATAAATCATTTACAAACATTGCTTCTGACGATTTACCGCCTGAGCGCTACGAAAGTTTTCCTTTTCCTTGGAAACCGGTACTCATGATGATGCTTTTTGCCTTTGCCTATGGCTTACGTGAACAAGCGATGTATCAAAATATAGGGCCAATGTCATCTTTGGGCCTGCTACTCATCTGCTCATTTGTCATACTTATGTTAGTGATTTTACCTGACACCCACGCATCTTTAAAATTTTTACGATATGTACTTCCAGGTATTGCTGTAATTGCAATAGTTGGATCATTTTTTAGCTCTGATTTCTATTTTTCAAACATATTTTTAAACATCAGCTTCAATGCTTTTAATATTTTCATCATGCTTATTTTTGCAAATATTGCATATAGATACGGTGTATCTGCCCTTTGGCTCTTTGGTATTGAACGAGGAATTAGAGCCCTTACAATGGTTGGATCAAGGTATTTTTCTGAATTAGTTTTAACAAATTCTACGATAAACCAAACCTTTCAAACCATAAACCCTATTATTGTCACTATTTTACTTATAGCATTTTCGTATTTAGTAATAAACCAGCAGGCAAAAAAGGATGACTGGGGTCTTATTTCAAGTAAAAAGGTAATTACAGACCCGCATATGCTCGAACGAGCTAGAATTGCTGCCTTGGTAGATGATGCTAGTGAAACCTATCAGCTAACCCCTCGGCAAACAGAAGTTTTTGAACTTCTCATTAAAGGAAAGTCTATTAATGAGATACAAACAATCTTGGTTATTGCTAAGGGCACTGCTAAAGCGCATCTATCAAATATTTATCAAAAAGTTGGCGTGTCTTCAAAAGAAGAATTATTAGCAAAGTTTAACCCAACACAATAGGCAGATAAACCTAATATGGTCTATCTGCCTAAGAGTTATATGAAACTTTAATTATCACTGCGCGCAAAACCGTTTTTCATTTCACAGCTTGCGCTATAGAGCACCTCATCTAAACACTCAATGGTTTTTTCTTCTAAATAATCTGATATCTCTTGGTTTGCCTGCTCTAAAAATGGCACTACATCTTTTATTCCATCCAAGATAACCTGCTCATCAAACTTATGTATAAGCTCACTACACTTATACATTACTTTATTTTGATATCTTTCAATATGTGCTGAAGTTTTATTAAAGTGAGCATCTGATAAGGCCGCTATAATTCTGCTCGTCCAATATAGACTATTGGTAGTTGGCTTCTTTGATGGGTTTGCAAGATAATCTGGCGTTTTACTTATATTTACATAAAATGGAGCTACTGCATTAAATGCATTTGAACCAAAGGCCATCCACTGTATACTTTTAATTTCCTCTGGCATATACGGTCTAATTTGAGTAAAGTGCGTTACATTTTGTCTGCTAATACCAATTGGCCTATACATGCCTTTTAACTGCGGATCTGAATGTTTTGAATAGCAATCAAAATCTGTTCCCTCATAATGGCTTGAAAGTACCGCTTTCATATCTTCTATAGTTATAGGATGCTCAGGCTCACAGCACCATGGTAAATCATCTGACTCTGGCTTGTAATCTGCATCAATTCCATCCCACTTAAATGATCGAGGGTTGAAATATCTCAACATATACCAGGCGCGCGGTGTGTTATATACATGATCTGCAGCACTATGAGAACCATATGCGAGTCGTGGATTAAAGCCCTCACCTAAATCTTTTGCCATAAAGTTATCAAGCGTCCACTCACGCAGGTCACTTGAGCACATAAAGTTTTCTTGCTCACCAAAGGCATCATCAAAGTCAAAGTAGTTTATACCTAATTGGTTAGGCATAACTACATATGCACCATCAGGAACACGTCTTGCAATCCAGTGATGACCTCCAATTGTTTCAAGCCACCAAATTTCATCTTCATCTTGAAAGGCAATACCGTTTGATTCATAGGTACCATGCTCTTCCAAAAGCTGACCGAAGCGTATGACACCTTCTTTAGCAGAGCTAATGTATGGCAGCACAATAGTGACAAAATCTTCCTCACTCAGTCCGCCGTATTTTTTATCATCACAAGGACTTTCAAGCAGAGGATCTGCTGCTTGAACAAGGGCGTTTGTGGTAATAGTTTCTGTTGCCGTCATAGCAACATTTTTTTCATTAACCCCACTGGCATACCAGTTACCTTTTTTCTGGCAGGTATCAGGAAAAGCGGTGTATCTCATGGGATTATCTGGAAGAATAACTTTGCAATTGGAAAGTTGGGAAATGTATTCACGAGGCTGATCATCTGGTAATACTACAATAAATCTTTTTGGATTGAATTGTCCAGAAGGTGAGTCTTCACTTCTCGAAACAATTGTAGATCCATCATAACTAGCGTCTTTACCAACAAGTAAGGTGGTGCAAGGCATACTCTATCCTTTCTATTAAATTTATTACCGGCATAAGTATACGTCTTTGCTCTGACAATATTTAACATAAAGTTTGCAAACGCACATACTTGAACGGGTGTTTAGCAGCTAAAATATACTAGATACCCAAAGGATTCTGTCTTATGAAAAAAGATACATTAAGCCAACTTCAACACTTACAAACCTTGAATGCCTCAATCAAAAGAGCAGATAGTGCACGTAATTTTTTCCTCAAACTCCTTATAGTAGCTATAGCAGTGCTAGTAATAATAATTATTACTGACGAAGCGCTCAGAGACAGCTCTTATCTTACGCTTCTAATTCCTGTTGGGATATATGCAATTCACTTACTTGGATATTTTATTTCTCAACGTATCTATACTGATAAAACCTACCAGGTGTATTCAGAGGCCTTAGCTAATTTTTTTACCTCACTCTTTAGTGACTTATCTGCAACAACCACAAACAATAGTGGCTTATACGAAAAGTATGCACTGTGCGGATTTGATTTTGTTGTATCTCAGTATCCTACTTATAAAGGCACCTTTCATCATTATCGAATTACAAATGAGAAAGATTCTGGACTTGATGAGTATCATGTTAATGAATGTATGACTATTCAAGGACCAATATCTTTTGAGATGTCTCCAGACTTTTCTCTAGAAATTTTTCCACGAGTAAGTAAAAATAAGTTGGATTCACACATTCAATCTTTACAAGAAAATATATTTGTAGAAAATCCAGATTTTTCCGAAAGCTTTAGATGCACATCAAACAACGAACTTAAAGCATATAAGTATTTAGAACCAAAACGAGTAAGCAATTTGCTTGATCTAAAAAACGACTATTCTTTCTCTTCAATTAGAATAAAAAACAATCAGATAACTATCAGACTAAATGGGATAAATATATTTAAACCATATAGAGATGCACGCACCTGCATTCCAAGTAATATTAATGCATCAAACTTTCAAACGATACTAGATACATTAACAAAGGCCTGCACGCAAAGTATAGAAATTTTAGCTGGAGAATAATAGTTTATGAACGTCCTCAATTCGCTCCTAGAACTCATTAGTTTTGTCCTAGTACTGATACTAATCGTCTGTGCAGCTTGGACATTCATACAATACAATAGAGCTATTACTTTGAGAAATAAGGTCGCACAAAGCTTTTCTTCTGTGGATGTTTACTTACAAAAACGCTACGATCTGATCCCAAATTTAGTAAAAATAAGTCAAGCTCATGCACAATTTGAATCTCAAACGCTAGAAAGGCTCATTGAACTTAGGAATTTAATTATTGATAGCAGCGTGCAAACAGTTTTACTTGAAAACGACGCCCAAGTATCAAAGCTTGTGCTCTCGATGATTGCTCGTATTGAAGCATATCCAGAATTAAAGGCTCATAAGTCATACGTCCAGCTTGCAGAGGCATTAATAAATATAGAAGATAACATTGCTGCAGGCAGACGTGCGTACAATAGCAACGTTCAAAGATACAACACACTTATAGAAAGTTTTCCCTTCTCAGTCATAGCTCCCTTATTTTCATTTAAGCAGGCAGACTTTTTTAAAATGTAAATCTAAAGTTTTCTACTCACCGATATTTTCATCCAGTCTTTTAAAATTATAGTCACATTTTGAAAGAATAAGGGTACATACACTTTTATCTTTGTGAGAGATAAAAATATAAGGAGACATAATGAAAAATCTTGTAGTAGCAGGTGGCGGCGTTTTGGGCAGCCAAATTGGTCTTCAGTCTGCCTATAAAGGCAAACACGTTACTTTTTGGCTAAGAAGCGAAGAATCTATAGAGCGCTCTAAACAAAAGCTTGAAAAATTTTTCCAAGCATACCTCGCTGACCTTGAAGGTGCCAAAAAAGAGATTGGTAAAGAGCACCCCAACTATGCCCGTGGTCTTATCGATGATTTTTCAACAATTACCGAAGAAAAAATTGACCAATTAATAAGCACTTTAAAAGATGCTTATAACAATATTTCTTTTGAAACAGATCTTGCAAAAGCTGTTACAGATGCAGACTTTCTTATAGAAGCAGTAGCTGAGGTAGCAGATGTTAAACATGAATTTTTTAAGACGCTATCTACACTCCTACCAGAAAAAACTATTGTTGCAAGTAATTCATCAACAATGCTTCCTTCGACTTTTGCAAAAGATACAAAACGAGAAGAAAAATACCTTCACTTTCACTTTGCTAACAACATTTGGCGTATGAATGTTGGCGAGATTATGGTTCATCCTAATACAGCACCTGAAACAAAAGATGCTGTTGTGAAATTTGCAAAAGAAATTGGTATGGTGCCAGTTGTAATAAACAAAGAACAACCTGGCTACATACTCAATTCTTTATTGGTACCACTCCTAAATTCGGCACAAGACCTTTTCGTCGGAGAAATTGCAGATTTTAAAGATATCGATAAAACCTGGAAAATTAGTACCGGCGCACCACTCGGTCCTTTTGAAATTTTAGATGTAGTTGGTATTTATACCCCCTACAATCTTGCAAAGGCAAAACCAGGAGCAGATGATCCTTCAAGCTTAGCAGGCAAAGCCGTAGCAATGTATGAAAAAATGATCCAAGAAGGCAGACTGGGTAAAGCAAGCGGCAAAGGTTTTTATACCTATGATGAGCGCGGCAATATTATTGCTTAAATGTTGTCTTGGTAGAAGTTGATACTCATATTGATACTCATATGAAAAATGGGCGCCTTTTTACAGGTGCCCATTTTTTATAATAACTTTTCAATCTTACTTTCGATTTGTTCAGGCTTTGTAGTTGGAGCAAATCTATCTACAACTTTTCCTTCTCTATCAATTAAAAATTTGGTAAAGTTCCACTTTATTTTGTCTCCAAGCAAGCCACCTTCTTGGTTTTTGAGAAACTTGTATAAGGGATGAGTATGTTCACCATTAACATCTATTTTTTCAAATCTTCTAAAACTTATTCCGTAATTTAAGGCACAAAACTGGTTGATTTCTTCTAGAGATCCTGGAGCTTGATGGCCAAATTGATTACAGGGAAAATCAAGAATTTCAAAACCTCTATCCTTATATTTTTTATATAAGGTCTCTAAACCTTCATATTGAGGAGTAAAGCCACATTTAGTTGCTGTATTTACAATCAGCAACACTTTGCCCGCATATTCTTCTAATTTTATTTTCTTACCTTCACTATCGAGTACCTCAATATCGTATAACATATATTTTTAACTCCTTTAATTCAGATTTTATATTGTTAACTTCCTTCCCCTATACATAAAAATACAAACGTATAATAGATAGGCAGACGTAAAACATATACAGAAAGGATGTTCCTTGAATACCTTTAAGCTCGATACTTTATACGCATCTTTGCATGAAGCGAAAGAGGCAGTAACAAAGATATGTCTAACAGAAGTTAGTGTGGGAATTATTTTAGGATCTGGGCTCTCTGCTATTGCTGATGCACTTGAAGATCAAATCACGATACCTTATAGCGATATCCCCCATATGCCTCAAAGCACAGCTCCTGGACACGAAGGTAAGCTTGTAATAGGCAAACTTAACAATATATCTGTTGCCTGCTTGCAGGGGCGTGTTCACTACTATGAAGGATACAGCGCACAAGATCTTGTATTTGGCACAAGATTTCTTCACGAGCTGGGTGCAAAGACGCTCTTTATTACAAATGCAGCAGGTGGAATACGTGAAAACCTTAGAGAAGCATCTCTCATGATTATTGATGATCATATTAATATGCTTGGCATAAACCCTCTTATTGGAGCAAATCCCGATAAGCTTGGCGAGAGATTTTTTGATATGCAAGAGGTATATAGTAAAAAATTAAGAGCGCTTGCCGATGAGGTACTTACAGAAATAACCCCATCCCTGCCAGTTTCCCACGGTGTCTACCTTGCCACCTCTGGGCCAAGCTTTGAAACTCCTGCAGAAATTCGTGCCTTTGCTGCACTTGGCGCTGATGCTGTTGGTATGTCAAGCGTGCCAGAAGCCATTGCTGCAAAACACATGGGTATGGAGGTCTTTGGCATCTCTATGATCTCAAATGCCGCAGCAGGTTTAAGTGATGAGGTGCTCAATGCTGAACATACGCTTAATAATGCAGCCCTTGGAGCTCCTATCATTGTTGATATTATTATAGGAATGCTAAAAAAGCTTTAAGCTGTAATTCTTTCAAAGGCGGCGGCAAGCTCATGCTTTACTTTTTCAATATCAATATGAGTAAAGCTGCCGTCTTTATACAATACCTCACCATCAACCATAGTAAGCTCAATTTCAGATCCATTGCTTGAATAAATAATATTGCTAAGAACGTCTGTGCAAGGCACCATTGACACCTCATCTAAGTTAAAGAGGCATGCATCGGCCTTAAAGCCTTCTCTAATACGTCCGGTATCTGCTCTACCTTGGGCTTTTGCACCATTTACGGTCATCGCACGCATAACATCCTTTGGCCCTGCAACCGTAGGGTCAAGGTCTGCCCCCTTATAAATTAAAGCAAATAAGTACGCATCTCGTAGCATGTTGAGTGCATTATTAGAAGCAACGCCATCGGTGCCCAGGCAAACGCTAATACCCTTTTCAAGCATACGCGCAACTGGTGCAAATCCACTTCCAAGCTTCATGTTTGATGCTGGGTTAATTGCACAGGAAACATTTTTGGCTTTTAGGATATCTAGGTCATTATCGTCAGTCCATACACAATGGGCAGCAGTAACAGGCAGATCAAAAACACCTAAAGCATTAAAGTACTCAACAGGACTCATACCTTGATGGCGTTCTTTACATTCCTCAACTTCATTTTTTGTTTCTGATAGATGAAGATGAATTCCTGTATTGTACTTGTGAGCTTCATACACCACACGCTCTATCATGCTTTGCGGAGTGGTATATTCACCATGAATACAAAACTCGGCACGGATTTTTCCATTACCTTTGCCATGAACTTCTGTCATAAGCCAGTCATTGATTTTTTTAACTTCCAGACTATCATAGTCTGTATCAACAAAAACCATGGTGGCACCATCACAAATATTCATCTTGATACCAGCCTCTTGAGCTGCTTTAATGCGGGCTTTGGTAAAAAAGTACATATCAGAATAAGAGGTGCAGCCAAATTTAAGCATTTCTGCATTTGCAAGTAGGCTTGCCCAGTATGCTGCGTCTTCATCAAGCTTGCCTTCAATCGGCCATATTGCATCATTTAACCAGCTTGACAGTGGTAGACCCTCACCTACACCTCTAACAATGGTCATTGGAGCATGTGAATGCGTGTTAATAAAACCTGGCAATAATACCTTTTTTCTACCATCTATAACTTGTGTGCCCTTTGCTTTTTGATCAGATTCACAGGTGTCATTATGATTTTTAATAGAAGAAAATACTTCTCCTTCAACCAAGACATCCATATGTTCACGGATGTCCATATCTTCTGTTAGTACGGATACATCACTAAATAGTATGGCCATAGCTACAATCTCTTTCTTATATGATTTACTTATTTGTTGATAGTAACATGAGTATGGAGAGCACAGCGATAAAATCTTATTCGCGCGTCCATAGAACAGGCGTTTGTTGCAAGCGTGTCTTTTTCATATCTATAACCCGTTGATTTTCACTACCGCAAAAATCTAAGTTTAGATTTCTTTTGGCAAGAACAAACCTACCCTCAACCATCACATCAAGTAAGTCCATGATTTTATCGGTATATTCAGTCCGAACTTTTCCACTTTGATAAAGCTCTTGTAAGGTATGTCCTGTATACAGCCAAACTGTTTTATTTGGAAAGGCTTGTTTTGTAGACGCTATAAGCTCATAGACTTCTTTTTGATTCTTTGGTTCAAAGGGCTCACCGCCTAAAACGGTTAGTCCTAAAATCCAATCAGGTTTTAGAGATTCTAAAATTTCTTCTTGAGTTTCTTTGGTATATTTTGTGCCATAGTTAAAATCCCACGTTTCAGGTTGAAAGCAGCCCTTGCACTTCAGAGTACACCCTGAGACAAAGACCGCTGTTCTTACCCCCGGGCCATTTGCTATATCGTTATATTTAATGGCTCCATAATACATTAGAGATGTAGCACTCTTTCTTTAATTTCTTGAGTTCTGCCTTGGTTCCAAAACTGTGTACCAATATATCCGCAGGTTCTGCGGGCAACATTTAATTTGTTTTCATCGGTACAACCGCAATTTGGGCATTCCCAAATAAGTTTATTGTTTCTTTCAACAATTTGAATCTCGCCGTTAAAGCCGCAAACCTGGCAGTAGTCAGACTTGGTATTAATCTCTGCATACATAATGTTGTCGTAAATATACTTAAGCACTTCAAGCACTGCCTCAAGGTTATGCTGCATATTTGGGACCTCTATGTATGAGATGGCACCTCCTGGTGAAAGTTTTTGAAATGTTGACTCAAGCTTAAGTTTGCTAAAAGCATCAATTTCTTCTGTTACATGAACATGATAAGAATTGGTAATATAATTTTTGTCGGTAACACCTTCTATAATGCCAAATCTTCTCTGTAAGTTTTTAGCAAATTTATAGGTAGTTGACTCAAGCGGTGTTCCATATACAGAATAATCAATGTGTTCTTCTGCTTTCCACTGCGCACACGCATCGTTAAGTCTTTGGAGAATTTGAAGACCAAGCTTCTTACCCTCTTCTTCGGTGAGCTTCTCTTTGCTTAAAGCATATACGCATTCCCAAAGACCTGCATATCCTAAAGATATTGTGGAATAGCCATTGTAGAGAAGCTTATCTATTGTTTCGCCTTTTTTAAGGCGTGCAAGCGCACCATGCTGCCATAATATTGGAGCTGCATCACTGGATGTACCCTTTAAGCGTTCATGGCGCATGCGTAGCGCCTTATGGCATAAATCTAATCTATCGTCTAAGATATCCCAAAACTTTGAAACATCACCTAAGGTTTCAACTGCAGTTAAAGCCACATCAACCAGGTTAATGGTTACTACTCCCTGGTTAAATCTACCGTAGTATTTTGGCTTTCCCGCTTCATCAACGTAAGGTGTTAAAAATGACCTGCACCCCATACAGGTGTAGCACTGTCCATCTCCATTTTGATCAATCTTGTTTGTTTTCATTACCTTTTCAGAGATATAGTCTGGTACCATGCGCTTTGCAGAGCACTCCCCTGCGAGTTTAGTGAGGGACCAGTACGGAGAATCTTCTGAAATGTTATCTTCTTCAAGAACATAAATTAGTTTTGGAAACGCAGGAGTTACCCAAACGCCCGCCTCATTTTTTGTACCCTGTATCCTTTGCTTGAGCACTTCTTCAATAATAAGTGCAAGGTCATCTTTTTCTTGTTGGTTTTTTGCCTCTGCCAAATACATAAATACGGTTACAAACGGAGCCTGTCCATTGGTAGTAAGTAGGGTTACTACCTGATACTGAATCGTTTGCACGCCCCTTTTAATTTCATCACGCACGCGCTGTTCTACCAAAGCCCTTACTTGCTCATCCGTAGCCTCAATGCCAAAACGTGCAATTTCTGTCTGTGTTTGCTCTAGATACTTCTCACGAGATACCTGAACAAAGGGTGCCAAGTGCGCAAGCGATATAGACTGGCCACCGTATTGATTTGAAGCAACTTGAGCAATTATTTGAGTTGCAATATTACATGCGGTTGAAAAAGAGCGTGGTTTATCAATTCTTGTTTCAGAAATTACTGTGCCATTTTGGAGCATATCTTCTAGGTTAACTAAATCACAGTTATGCATGTGTTGGGCAAAATAATCTGAATCGTGAAAATGAATAATGCCCTCTTCATGTGCGTCAACAACATCTTTAGGGAGCAAAATACGTTTACAGAGGTCTTTACTTACCTCTCCTGCCATGTAGTCTCTTTGAACAGAATTTACGGTAGGGTTTTTATTTGAATTTTCCTGCTTAACTTCTTCATTATTGCAGTCAATTAAAGAAAGAATTTGTTCATCAGTCGTATTTGCTTTTCTTGCGAGAGATCTGGTAAAACGATAACGAATATAGCGCTTAGCAGTTTCTGGTGCCTTATGTAAGATTATCTGAGTTTCAACTAATTCTTGAATTTCTTCAACATTTAAAGAGCGTTTAACTTGTTCACAATGATTTTCTATAAGATTGCCAATTGATAGGATTTGTTCTTCAGAAAGCTCTGGGGCATACTTACTTTGATTATTAGCTTTTCTAATAGCGTTAACAATTTTTTCTTTATCAAATTGCACTTCTGCACCATTGCGCTTAATGATGTTCATCTTACTCACGTCTCCGCTCTATAAATTTTTTGACGAAGATTATGATAGTACAGACACACACAAAAAGAAAGACTCTAAACACAATATATTGTGCTTTATTTTATTATTACTACTACATAAAGTATTTTAACTTATATATATTGAATTGCGATTTCGACGCTCATACCTGCATCTTTGTTATTGTTTATACATATTGAGCCTTCATGTAAGTCCACAAAATCTTTTACTAAGGCAAGCCCCAAACCAAACCCATCAGCCTGCTGAGTGCTTGAATTAGCACTTCTAAAAAGAGCTTAAAAAGCTATTTACGCTCCTTTTCACTTACTTCCAGCCCACTAAACACGTATAATAATATGTGCACGCCTCTGCTTTATGTTTTTAAAAACTGAAATGTTTACAAAACCACCTGGCTTATTCTACTTAATTGCATTTTCTATGACATAAAAAAGCATCCGATATGCAAGTGTGTCGTTACCCAAAACTTCACACGACTTAGTAGGAATTTCTAGTGCAACTTGTTTTTCTTCCGTTAAATCAACAAGGTCACAATAAAGCTCGTCGATTAATGCAGCGAGATCAACCACATCGCTTGTGGGTAAGCTCTTGAGTGCGCTTATATCAAGCAGCACTTTTAATAACTCATTGATCTTATACACTTGCTCTTTCATGAGTCCATGGGTCTTTTTAAGTGAATGATTGCACTCAAGTTTTAGCGGGCGCTCTCTTTCATACAGCTCAAGCTGAGCTTGCATTCGTGCAAGAGGCGTTTTAAATTCATGAGCCGCGTGGGTAACAAAACGTTTTTGTGCACTGAAAGAATCTTAAAGTCGCAACAACATTGCATCAAAAGACTCACTTAATAAGTTAAATTCTTCTATATCAGAACTAAGCCCACTGTATGAGGTGAGATTACTTGCCTGCACTTGTTTTAT
>JASBYZ010000005.1 GCA_029983705.1 Coriobacteriales bacterium | reverse complement strand
TAAACAGGATGTCTCTTAGTTCACATCACCTGTCTACTTTTTGTTAGGCAGTGCACATAGCTGCGTTTCTTCGTTAGAATATTAATTTTTAATCGATTAATGTAACATATTACACCTTATTAGTAGCAATTAATAAAATATTTGTATGTTCTCAAAGAAATTTTCTATAAACTATAGCTAGTTAAGTTTTTAGAGAAAGATTTAAAGATGAATTCTATAACACGCAATAATGTATATTATTACCAATTAGACGACAAATTGAGAGCAGATTTGTTACGTGCCAAAGACCTCTGCTTTAGGTTCAACCATACTATTCCTTCAGAAGTAGAAACTCGTGAAGAGATTCTTTCTGACTTACTACCTCATAAAGGAGAGGGCGTTACTATAACAGCTCCGTTTTACTGTGATTATGGCTATAACCTCTACCTGGGTGACGACGCCTTTATCAACTATGATGCTGTTATATTAGATTGTGCAAAGGTGCGTATTGGAAATCGCGTCCTTATCGCCCCGCACTGTACTATTAGTGCAGCGGAGCACCCTATAAATAAGGATGAGCGCAAACATATCCAAGTTTCTAAAGAAATTAGTATAGAAGATGATGTTTGGATTGGTGCTGGGGTAACTATTATTGCAGGAGTGCATATTGGTGAGGGCTCTATTATTGGCGCGGGCTCGGTTGTAACTAGAGCTATCCCTGCTGGGGTCATTGCATTTGGTAATCCCTGCAAGGTGCACCGTCAAATTACCGATAAAGATAGACTAAACTTAGGGGAGCTTTAACAAAGGTAATGCTTGAAGCGAAAGACTTATACATCAGATCGTTTTTTATTAGAAAAGAAATTCCTGAGGATAACTATCTTTCTGATCTTGATGTAGTTCGTGCGCTTCAAAAGTTGCCGGAGTTTCGTTTTAGCTCTCCGCTTACTATTTTTGTGGGAGAAAACGGCTCAGGTAAATCTACCTTAATTGAGGCTTTGGCGCTCAACATTGGGCTTAATGCAGAGGGTGGCTCCAAGCACTTTAATTTTGAGACTGATAACACCCATTCAGAACTCTATGACTATCTTAAGGTAGAAAAAAGTTACTACCCACCCCATGATAGTTTCTTTTTAAGAGCAGAAAGCTTTTACACTATGGCGAGTTATGTTGATGAGATTGGCTCCTACAGAAGTGTAGGAGGGCTCTCTTTACACAAGCAATCACATGGTGAAAGCTTTATGGCTCTGATCGAAAATAGGTTTTGGGGAGAAGGACTTTATATATTGGACGAGCCTGAAGCTGCCTTATCGCCAGCTAAAACCTTAGAACTTATGGTTCGAATTCATGATTTAGTTGAGCAAAACTCTCAGTTTATAATAGCTACGCACTCGCCCTTGCTTTTAGCAATGACAGGTGCGCAGCTCTTTAAAATTGAATCTGACTCTATATATGAGTGCAGCTACGAGGAAACTGAACACGTTCAGTTAATGAGACAATTTTTGGAAGATCCTGAGCGCTTCCAGCACTATCTCTACTAGTAGTATTTCTTTATTGATTCAGCTAAATACTTGGTAGCTCCATTAATCCACTTGTCATAGTAGTTTTTAAAGCGCTCGTCGGATAAGTATTTATCGGCAAGCGCTCTATACTTTTCTGCACTAAAAGAGCCTTCTGGCCAAAAGATTTTAATCCAGTCAGAGTGCTTAGCAACTAGGTCACCTGCGATTTTGTCATCAGGGTCGCCTTCTTTAAGAGCGTGAATAATCATGTCTCTAATCTCTACTTCAAGACTTGCTGCTCTTTCGGTATCTTTAGGGCTTAGTTCTCTGTTTGGCATATCTCTTCACTTCCTATATAGCGCCAAGCATCATTACTAATGCAATAATAACACCCACAATAGCTTCTCCGCCTAGAAGACCGCTCGCTACAATAACTCCGTAACGCTCTTCAAATTTTGGAGCAAACTTATTGAGCACTACTTTGATAAGTGCACCAACAAGGGCTGCTAAAGTAAGGTGAAGTGGTAGATAAACTCCCAAGCCAAGGGTGATAGCTGGAACTTTTAAGAGATGTAGTGCTACACCAATTACAAGACCCAAAATCATAGCCTTAAGATGTAGGCTTCCGCCAATCATTGAAGCTACTACACTTGCTTGTACGGCAACAAATTCTTTATCGGCACCAAAAATATTTGTTCCATATCCTTTAACGAGCAAATAAAGGACGCCAATGGCAATTGCTGCTCCAAAGAGCGCGCCAAAAATCTCACCAATAAATTGTGATTTTGGAGTAGTGCCAATGATACGACCTGCTTTAAAGTCGCTCATGGTATCTCCTGCAAGACCAGCAGCAACTGCAACAACACAGGTTAAGAAGAAGGCTTCTGGAACTTGAATATCCCAGATTACGCGCAAAATCATAACCATAATTACTGCAAATACTTCCATAGGATCAATTGAAGTTTCTCCTACAGATTGAAGTGCCATAATAACTGCAACAGCGCACAGTGCAATTAATACAATGCTTGCGAGAAGGTTTATGTGCAGACATGCAGTAGCACTTGCAACAGCAATAAGGGCAATAATCAAAATAATTGCCGCGCCTTTTTTATCAAGAGCAATACCCTTAGAGTTCTTTGAGCTTTGGCTGCTGCTTTTAACAAGGCGAATGGCGCTTGTAATAATTACTCCAAGACCACTACCAAGCATGAGTCCAATACCTAAAGATGATCTTACAAAGGTCGCATGATCTGCGGTAAAAATACCTGAGCTTACTGCAAGTGAGGCTATACCTAAAAATCCAACCAGGGCGCCTACAATAAGGCCAAGAGCAGCAAGACCACCTAAAAGATAGCCAACAGACATCATCATTGGGGAGGCATAAACTGCCAGTGGCACGCCAAGAATGCTTGCATTACCAAAAAATACCGGAGGGATAAGTGCAAGCTTATCGCGCAAGAAGGTATAGATTGCAGCAAAACCTAAAGAGCCACCAAGAACTGAGAGGTCTTTTCCTCCAGCATCACTTGCGATTAAGGTTTGTGCGGATGCCTCTCCCATAGGATAAGGAAGGTCTTGTTCGTCAATAAATCTTGGGCGCAAGAGGTATGAACATACCAAACCAATTGCAACACCAATAAGGGTTGCAACAACAACTTGAATCCAAGAAATGCTTGTCTCAGGATTTAAAATCCAAATACCGGGGATAGTAAATGCGATGCCTCCGGCAACCATAGCACCGGCAGACATAGTTGTGTGCGCTACGTTAACTTCTGATAAATTTGTATTTCCCATCAACTTTAAGAGTGTAAAAGATAAAATTGAGGCGAATACAATTGGCCAAGGAAGTGCACCCATCTTAAGGGCTACGTAGATGGAACTTGCAGATATAAAAGCTCCACCTAGAAGTCCAATTAAAATTGAACGTACACTTAAGCCATCTACCAGTGTGTTTTTGGTAGGGCTTTTAGAATTCGAAGATAAATTTGTTTTGTTTTCCATTTCTGACCTGCTTTTTTAACCAATATTGCTCGACAATTATATGATAGGAAAATTTAGTTGAAAAATAACATGTTTAAATAGATGTTAATCGATTTTATTAATTGTATAATATTAAAAACCAGGATTACCACTAAGAAGGAGCACGAGAATGCAGCTTTCGCATTTGTATTATTTTACGAAATTGGCTGAGCTTGAGCATTATAATAATGCCGCAAAAGAGCTTGGCATCTCCCAGCCCTCTTTAACCTATGCCATTAAAACTTTGGAGCAGGAGCTGGGAATCGATCTCTTTCAAAAACAAGGTCGTGGCGTAAAACTTACCAACCAAGGTCAGGTTTTTGCAAGTCACATTAACAAGGGTTTGTATGAGATTGATAAGGCAATTGCAATTGCTCAAAATGATGAGCCAGTTATGGATTCATTGAACATCGGTTCTGTATCATCAGTATTTGGAGACTTTCTTCCACAACTAATCAGAGACTTTAAGGATGAGTACGGTAAGATTATTGCCTTTAACTTAGAGCAGGGCAGCACCGAAGAACTTGTTAAGGGTCTTGATACAGACAGATTCGATATCGTCTTTTCATCCTTTATTAAAGAGGCAGACTACCTCGAGCACATCCCAGTACTTTCTCATGAACTTGTCTTAGTTGTTTCCAAAGAGCATCCGCTTGCAAATAAAAAGAGCGTAATCTTAAACGATCTTACCGGTCTTAACCTTCATACCTACAAGAAAAATACTCCAGTAGGAAACATGTTAAGTGCCATGCTCACAAACCGTGGTATTAAAGCAGATTATGACTGTGTTGATGGCTTTGCTATGGGCGGCCTCGTTGATGCTAATGAGCAAATTTGTGCACTTTCATCACTTACTATTGCACTTAATTGTTTCAATAACATCGTTACTGTTCCAATCAAGGACGTTCCAAAAGACTTTCACCACATTTATATGATCTACAAAACCGCTAACGTGTATAATGGCCCTGAACTAGAGAAATTTGTTCAGTTTGTAAAAGAGTACGAGGTACCGAGGTCCTCAGAGCCAAGAAAATAGTTAGGGTTTATGACACAAGCATATACGAGTAAACTTACTGCCCGACACATCCTCATAATTGTGTCGGGCATTATGATGGCATTTGGCTGTTCAGCTTTGGTGTTTTCAACTTGGTCTGCGTTTCAGGCCGTAGTTCCAGATTTATTAGGTGTCGATAAGGCCAGTTGGGCCGCCTATATTACCATCCTTTATTTTGCGGAGGCATTTTCTGCCCCCTTTATAGGCAAGCTCATGACAAAATACGATATTCGCTTGGTTTTAAGTGCAAGCGTTATCCTGGTTGGCTTAGGCTTTATTCTCATTTCTATCTTTAAGTCGCTTTGGATTTTTTATCTCGCTGGAATATTAATGGGCCTAGGCGAGGTTGGGCTTATGTGGCTTGCCGTTCCTACCTTATGCAGCCGCTGGTTTAACCAAAAAAGTGGCACAATCATAGGACTTTGCATGGCCTTTACTGGTATTGGTGGAGCGTTTTGGCTTCAAGTCTTTAACTTCTTATACCAAAGTGGCTCGGGCCTAAGCGTGTGGACAATCTACCTTATCTGGGGAATTGTTGCCCTTGTAAGCTCGCTACCCTTTACGCTATTTGCGATACGAAAGACTCCTCAAGAGGCAGGAACGCTTCCGTATGGTTTGCCACAAACTGCATCAGGAAAACCTGAAGGCGTCTCTGCTCAGTTTGCCTTAAAATCCAAGGTCTTTTACTCAGTCTTCTTTTTTGCAGGCGTAATAAATTTGCTCACAATTGTGGCCCACCAGCTTCCAAGCTATACCAAGTCTTTAGTTGGGGTAAGTTTTGACCCGCTTGCTGTAGGCGTCATGATGGCAACGGTGATGATGGCGTCTCAAGCAATCTCTAAACTCGCGCTTGGAGCTGCAGCCGATAAAAACACGAAGGCATCATTTGTAGCTGCGATTGTAAGTGGTGTTTTGGGTATTTTACTCGTATGGTTTGGTACTGCAAGTCCTATACTTCTCTATAGTGGAGCAGCAATCTACGGATTTTTCTTTGCAGCTTGCATGGTGCTTGTGCCCGTAGTTGTCCAAAAAATATTTGGTACACGCGAGTATGCAGAAATATATGCGCGCATCAGCATGTTTGTTAATATATTTGGAGGACTTGCTCCAGTATTTTGGGCATACCTTGGTGACTTTTCATATAGCTTGGTATTTGGAGTTGCCCTCGTGCTTCTCGTCCTCGTATTTATACTTGGAAGCTATAGTTTTGCCCACCAAGAGCAAATCCAAGAGAAATGGACTGCATAATATAAAAGAAAGGGTTATTGACTATGAACTCCCTTTATCAGGATATACAAACAATCTATTTGGCCGGCGGATGTTTTTGGGGAGTTGAGGGCTACTTCAAGCAAATTGAAGGCGTAATCAATACCCAGGTAGGTTATGCAAATGGCAAAAGTGAAAACACCAGCTACCATGAGCTTTCTCAAAGTGATCATGCTGAGACGCTCAAGCTCGAGTATGACCAAAACACTATTTCACTCGAAGAACTCCTGCTACACTACTTTAGAATTATTGACCCTACAAGCATTAACAAACAGGGCAATGACGTGGGGCGCCAGTACAGAACAGGCATTTATTCTTTGGATGAAAAGACTCAAGCTCGTGTGCAAAAGAGCTTGGATGTTTTACAAGAATTTTTTGACGAGAAGATTCAGATAGAAAATGAACGTATCAAAAACTTTGTAGTGGCAGAGGACTATCACCAGGATTATCTTGATAAAAATCCAGGTGGATACTGCCATATTGATCTTTCTCGTGCTCATAAACCCTTAATGCATATTCCTGAATACACCATACCTTCTGAAGATAAGATGAGAGAGATACTCTCGCAAGAGGAATATGAGATTACTCAGCACAAAAAGACTGAAGCACCTTTCTCTCATGAATATAACTCACTTGATGAGCGCGGTATTTATGTTGATAGAATTACCGGTCAACCGCTCTTTAGCTCGCGCGATAAGTTTGATGCGGGATGCGGCTGGCCAAGTTTTTCTCGCCCCATAGTGGCAGATGCCATACATTATTATGAAGACGCAAGCCACGGGATGCACCGTACAGAAACCACGAGCTCTCTTGCAGACTCTCACCTTGGGCATGTGTTTCCTGATGGTCCAAAAGAGCGCGGGGGTCTTCGTTACTGTATTAACGGAGCTTCTATAAAGTTTGTGCCCTATGAGGATATGGATATGCTTGGTTACGGCTCGTTTAAAGCATTTGTTTAAAGCAATTAGTTAAGGATGATTATTTTGAGGAAAGCAGGCATATATACTGCAGTTTGTTATGCGATTACGTGGATTTTTTGGATTGGCTCTCTCTTTTTTATTGGAGATCCAAGACAGGGTGAACCTTCCCCCTTTATCTCGCTGATAATTACCCTTGGCATGTTTATGCCGGTGCTTGCAGCTCTCATTAGCTCAAAGCTTATCTTAAAAGAAGAGAAATTTACTATCGGACTACATCCTAGATTTACGAAGAAAAATATTAAGTACTATGTAGCTGCCTGGCTTTGTCCAAGCATTTTGACTGCTCTGGGTATTTTCTCTTACTACCTAATATTTCCTGGTGATTTTAGTATTGCAAACTCTACACTAGCCCAAAGCTTAAAAGATGTTCCAGGTATTTCTGAAGACATGCTTGGGGGCATTATTGTAGTTCAGCTTGCTTCTGGTATATTACTTGGCCCACTCTTAAACCTCATCTTTGCCTTTGGAGAAGAGGGAGGCTGGAGGGGTTATCTGTATCCTGCTCTGCAAGAAAAATTATCTGAGCGCGCTGCCTGCCTGGTAACAGGAGTAATTTGGGGACTGTGGCACGCACCAATAACTGTTGCCTTAGGTCATAACTATGGTTTTGACTATCCAGGCTATCCTTTTACAGGTGTTTTAACGATGGTAGTTTTTTGTATCTTTTTTGGCGCCTTTTTATCTTACTTACAAACGAGGTCAAAAAGTGTTTGGCCTGCAGCTCTAGCTCATGGTGCAATCAATGCAATCGCATCAGCTGGCGCTCTCTTTTTTGTGCTGGGCTCAAACGGTTTAATTAGCCCAACGCCTGCTGCTTGGATTGGAAACATTCCCTTTATCTTACTTGGTCTTTGGTGCTTTACCAGGCTATCAGGCAAGCGACCAAAAGCTCTTCAAGCCCAAGAACAAGAGGTCTAAATGTCATATTTTGTATACATAGTTAAATGCAGAGATGATAGTCTCTACACCGGTATTACCACAGATATCACGCGCAGACTCTCAGAGCACAATTCAGGTTTAGGCGCTAAGTACACTCGCTCTCATGGCCCCGTTAGGCTTGTATATGTAGAGCGTCAAGAAGATAGATCAGATGCAAGCAGGCGCGAGATTGAGATTAAGAAGCTGAGTAAAAAAGATAAGCTTGCGATGATTGAGCGCTACAGCTTAATGCCAAAAGATGAGGGCTATGAGCATATTGTGCATCCTCTTAAACCCTTTTATAAGCAAAGCTCACGTGTTTTAATCTTGGGTAGTTTTCCTTCTGTAAAAACGCGTGAATCTAAATTTTTCTATGGGCATCCTCAAAATAGGTTTTGGCCGCTTATGGCAAGACTTGTGGCCAGTGAGGATGTGCCTCTAAGCCTAAAAGAGAAGGAAAGCTTTTTAGAGAAGCACAATATTGCCTGCTATGACGTGATATATGAGTGCGATATTATAGGCTCTCAAGACTCAAGCGTTAAAAATGTTGTGCCAAGTAATCTTAAAGAAATTGTCGAGAACTCTCAGATTAAAGCGGTAGTTACAAACGGCGGACTTGCAAGTAAGCTCTATAAGAAATACCAGGCAAAACAAATTGACTTGCCACAGCTTAAGATGCCGTCCACAAGTCCAGCTAATGCTCGCTATTCACTTGATATGCTCGAAGAGAAATGGTCAGCGCTCAAAGACTATTTAGTCTAGAGGCGCTTGCTGATACAGTCCTGTCTGTTCAAAACCCTGCTTTTTATAATACTCGCGAGTGCCGATGGAACTAATAACGTTAATCTTTTCAAAGCCACGTTCGTGAGCAATTTCTTTAGCTTTAGCAATCAAGCATTTGCCTAGACCAATATGCTGGGCATTATCGCCCTCTGTGTCTAAGCCTTCAACCTTGCCGTATACGTGAACCTCTCTAATCATCGCCTCATTAAGTCCAATAGGAAGCTCATCAAGGTGCTCACTAATAAAGTCCTGGTGGGGAAGGGAAAGCCTTAAAAATCCTGCAATAAGGTTTTCTTTTGTTACCCACTCTAAAAAGTATTCTTGACTATAGGCGGTAGTGTAGGGGTGGATATTCATGTGGAGCTCATCAAAGCTAACCTGGCGCTTTTTAATCTCTCTAAACCTAATTTCTTTTACTGGTCTGCCTAACTCTTTTACGTGAGCCTCTACATCTTCGCGCAGGTTAGACTGCTTGTTTCCCACTAAAATATCGTCTTTAGAGATGTCTCTAATCATTCGAGAAATTCTGGTGTAGACCTCTGTATTTAAGACATCGATTGATAAGGCATCCACCAGCTCATCATAGCTATAAGGCTTCCAGCTTTTCTCATCGTACTTTTTAACCAAATGCGTATCTGGAACAAGCGAACAGGGATAAATCTTAACCTCATCGGGCTTGTAGTAAGGATTTGTGACAAACTCAAGATAGTCTTCAACATCTTTTTGAGGATTTGAGCCATAGAGATTAAGCATAAAGTGGGTGTGTACCTTAAAGCCAAAAATGCGCAAAAGGCCAAAGGCGCGTTTAATTTTATTGATGCTTACCGCTCTGTGATTTGCTTCAAGTATTTCACTATCTACACTTTGGATACCAATTTGAACCTTTGTGCAGCCGAGATGTCTAATGGTGGTGAGGGAAGAAAAGTTAAGCGTTTCAGGGCGCGTTTCAATAACAAGCCCTACCATACGGTGTTTTGCAGTTTCATTGATCTTTTGTTCGTGTTCAAGCTCTTCAAAACTAGCTACCTGCTTTTTTGCTACTTTTTGCCAAAGAGGATTTTGTAAATAAAGCTCTGAGATTGCCTCGTTAAAACTTATCTCTCCTGAACTTACACGCTCTTGTGCCTGGGCAGTTTGCATTGCGAGCACAGCGTCATCAGTGCTAAGCCCAAGCTCGCTATAAAAAGCTCGGCGTGCATGAGCCTCGGTGACACCGGTAGCATGCGCATCATTTAGAGCCCTAAAAAGTTCTTTAATAAACCAAATTTGATAGCTCTCTGGATAATCAGTCCAGGTTCCACCTAAGACAATAAGCTCGATCTTATCAATTACATGTCCCATCTCACGCAGTGCTTTAAGGCGTGTTGCCACCTGAAGATAGGGGTCAAAGTAGTTTAATTCTGCGCGCTGAGCACCTGGCTCTTTATGGAGGTAAGACTTTGGCATGCGCACATCATTTGGGCAGTATAAACAGTCACTCGAGCACTTCCACGGCTTGGTTAATACCGTAATGGTAGCTACGCCGCTTGCGGTTCGTTGAGGTTTGATTTTTAAGAGGCTGCTCAGTGCCGGATAGATTTCATCGTCCATACCAAACTCTTCAAGTTTGTCTGGATTATCTTCTAGAAGCTCACTAAAATAGACGACAAGTTTACGCTTTGAGTTGCGGTTATCCATGGGTTTACCACGATTGGAGCGATTTATAATACGCGTGAGCGTCCGCTCATCCACGTAACCGTTTTCTTTAAGCTTTGCTATGAGTTCTTGAAGTATAGTATCCATAGCTTAGGATTATAGGCAAAAGTTATCAAGGATTGATGCATGGATAAGAACACTCGACAAAAGCTCATTGATTTAACTACAAATTTTTATAAGAAGGTGGCTACGTCTTTCTCTAACACGCGCAATAATCCTTGGGAAGGCTGGCACAAACTTTTAGATTACGTCAAGGTTGAGCTGGGCGATGAGGTCTTTGTTAAACAAAAGCTCTCAGTATATGATCTTGCAGCCGGCAACTTGCGCTTTGAAGAATTTTTGCGTGAGCAGTTTCCTGATGTGAACTTTGACTTTCACGCACTTGATAACTGCGAGGCTCTGCTTCCTACTGATTTTAATGTGAGCTTTCAAAACTACGACCTTTTAACTGCTTTAAATTCTGGCTCTTTTAACTTGGATGATATTAATGTGGGCCAGTGTAATTTAGTGGTTGCCTTTGGTTTTATGCATCACGTGCCAGGTATTGCACTTCAGAAAAAGGTGCTTGATATCCTGCTTTCAAAAACTAAATCAGGAGGACTTATAGCTGTTACTTTTTGGCAGTTTATGAGGGATGAAAGGCGACAAGAAAAGCATCGCCAAAAAACTCAAGAAGCTGTTGAAAGATTTTCTATAGATGGGCTGGGCGATAATGACTATATTATTGGCTGGCAAGATGAAACTGATGCCTACCGCTATGCTCAAAATTTCTCTCGCGAACACATTGATTCTTTAATTGAACATGTCAAAGGGCGCGCCCACGTGCTTGATCAGTTTAATGCTGATGGTAGAACCCGCGATCTTAACCACTATCTAATATTGCAAAAAAGATAGGCTTGTACGTAATACGTTGGCTTTTTATGTTCGATAAAAACGAAAAGAGCAAACAAATCTTGCTCAAATTGCGCTTTCTTTGACTAAAGTCTTATGTGATATCTCTCACAAATATTAAGGGATATGAAATATCATGTCCTAAATATGTAAATGGAGGTAGTAATGTTTGATTTAACTGGTCGTGTTGCAGTTGTTACTGGAGCTTCTTCTGGCTTAGGTGTTGCAATGGCTTAGGCACTTGCAAAACAAGGTGCTGAGGTTGCGGTACTTGCAAGAAGAAAAGAAAAGCTTGATGAAGTTGTTTCAGAAATTGAGCAGGCTGGCGGTAAAGCTTTTGCAGTAGCATGCGATGTTACTAAAGAAGAGTCTGTTGTTGAGGCAGCAAAGACCGTTAAAGAGCATTATGGCAAGGTTGATATTCTCATTAACAAATGCTCGTGCTGGAGCTATTATTCCTATTGAGGATACGAGCTATGAAGACTGGAAGAAGGATCTTTCTGTTGACTTAGACGGCGTGTTCTTAATGACTCGTGAGTTTGGCAAAATCATGATTGAGAATAAGTACGGACGTATCATTAACATCTCATCAATGTATGGTCTTGTTGGTAACTCAGAGCTCCCTAGTGCTGTATATCACGCTGCAAAGGGTGGCGTTGTTAACTTTACTCGCGCTATTGCTGGTGAGTGGGCTAAGTATGGCATTAACGCTAACTCAATTGCCCCAGGATACTTTGCATCTCCTTTAACTGAGGCAACTCTTGCTACAGAGTCATTCCAGGCTCACATTGAAAAGCATGTTCCACTTAAGAGATATGCAAAGGAAGAAGAGGTTGCTTCTGCAGCTGTGTTCCTCTCATCTGATGAGGCGTCATATGTAACTGGTGCAATCCTACCTGTTGATGGTGGCTACACTGCTGTTTAAGTTTTAGTTTGCCGTTTTCTTTTCGTGCCTCGGATGCAGTTATTGTATCCGAGGTATTTTTATTTCACTTATTGATTTATTTTTGTTTTGGGTAAATACAAGTAATTGCTAAACCTTCTATATAGTAAGGAGATGAAATGCAAAGAAGTGTTACCCATACAAGCCTTGGTTTTCGTACACAGGACGGAGCAGGTGTAAGCCTGGTTCGCGTCTTATCAAATCAAACTGCCAAGGTTTTTGACCCTATACTTATGCTTGATTCCTTTGATTCAACTGATCCTAGTGATTACCGTGCAGGTTTTCCAATGCACCCTCACCGAGGCATAGAAACTATTAGCCTTCTGGTGCGAGGTAATATGGTTCACAGAGATTCACTTAATAATGAAGATGCTATTAGTGACGGAGAAGTCCAGTGGATGACGGCTGGCTCTGGTATCTTGCACGAAGAGATGCTTCCTGATTCTGAGCGCATGCTTGGAGTTCAGCTCGGCTCAATTTGAGCGTAGATAACAAGATGGTATCTCCTGATTATCACGCGCTTAGAAAAGATGACATCAAATCTTATGAATTTGATGGCGGTTACCTGCGCGTTATTTCAGGCTCATACAAGGGTGTTGTGGGCTTTACACCGCAGTATAATCCGCTTAGGTATTACGAAATTCATCTTAAGGCAGGTCAGTCTATTGAAATCGAAGACGAAGAAGATAGATCTGTAATGGCCTTTACCTTACTTGGAGACGCTCTCGTTGCCGGTGAGGAAATTGCCGAGAAAAGCGCGGTAAAACTTGGAGAGGGTACAAGTACTCACTTCCAAGCAAAGGATGCTGATGAGACAATTATCTTGTATTTATCGGCAAAGCCTTTGGATGAGCCTATTGCATGGGGCGGTCCAATTGTAATGAACACACAAGATGAGTTACAAAATGCCTTTGAAGAGTTACAAATTGGTAAATTTATTAAAGAAGAGATGTCAATCAATTAATAATGGGGTAACGTTAAAATAAGATATATCTCTTCAATTATATAAGGAGAATTAAGATGGCAGACGAGAATAAGGTGCCGGGTCAACCAGAGTTTCCTGAGCACAAACCAGCATCAAATCTAAACCAACAGCCTGTTCAGCCTAATTATACTCAGCAACCAGTACAACAACCTCAGGTTCAAACCAACTACTATACGCCTCAAGCACCATCAGGTTATGGAAACATTCCTTCTTGGCTTCAAGGCTTAGTAGTTAAAAATGGTGGCCAGGTACCACATGATGGCACTGGCTTTTCATGGGCAGCTTTCCTCTTTTCATGGATTTACTTCTTTGTAAGAGGCCAGTGGAAGGTTGCACTTGCAATTTTAGGTGTAAGCATCCTCTTATTTATACTTAACTTATTCATTCCATTAGTGGGCTTTCTTGGTATAGTTGTAAATATTCTATCTGGTCTATACGGTAAAAGTCTTGCATTCTTAGGTGCAGAGCCTGGTAAGTTCCCAACTACTGAGGCACTTAATAAGGCAGATAAACCTTGGATTATTGTTGGTGTCATACTAATTGTACTTTCAATCCTCTTCTCAATTATTGGATTTATTGCACTTGGATCTTTAATTTTTGCTGTGATGAGTGACCCAACAGCCTTTGAAGCTTTAAATTAGTATCTCAGTTTTTTGATTTGAGAAAATAATGAGTATAAGCGGGTAGTTTAGATTTGCTACCTGCTTTTTTTCTTGATAGGAGAGCGTGTGGGAGAACAAGTAAATTTTGATGCAATTGTGCTCGTGAGTTTTGGCGTAAGCATAGATGAAGTGAGAGAAAAAAGTATTGATCGCCTCTATAAACTTGTTTCAGATGAGTATCCACAGGTGCAAATAGAACTTGCATATACCTCTCATACCATTAGAAAAAAGCTTGCGGATAGGAGAGATTTTTATCATAGCCCCCAAAGTATTTTAGATAAGCTTGCTTGTGAAGGCGTCAAAAGAGTTCTTGTTCAACCAATGCATTTAATTGCAGGCTCTGAATTTCATAAAATTGCCTTTCAAGTTATGCTACATCAAGAAAGTTTTGAACAGATTGTTTTAGGAAAGCCTCTGTTTTATGGTCCAGAAGACTACAAAGAAGTTTTGTCTATTCTAAAAGAAGAGTATAAACCTTTAGATGATGAAGTCTTAGTGCTCATGGGACACGGCTCAGAGCACCCAATGAATGCAGCATACCCAGCACTTGCCTATGAGTGTCTAAGGTCTTTCCCAAATATTATTGTTGCTACGGTTGAAGGCTATCCAAGTTTTGAGGATGCACTTGCTCAAATTGAGAGGTATGAGAAAGACTTTGGTGAGCTTTCAAAGGTAAAGCTTGCACCCCTTTTATTTGTAGCAGGAGAGCACGCTAAAAATGATATGGCCTCAAAGGAAGATGAAGATTCCTGGTTTAGTGTACTCAGCAACAAAGGCTATAAGGTTGAGGCATTTGAGAAGGGCTTAGGGGAAATAGAAGAGGTGCTCAATGTCTATCTTAAGCACCTCAAAGAATCAGCTAATCTATTTAAGTAGAGGGTTTTCTCGTCCTTTAAATTTATTGCCAATGTTTGGCTTAAAGTTTGGGAGTTCCTCAAAAAGTTCTTGTGGACTTGTGACCTCAATAAAGAGAGAAGAGTTCTCTTGAGGTGCAAAATCTTCATCCATAATAGTGCGCACTAAACTTATAAGCGGATCATAGTATCCGTCCACATTTACAATAACCAGTGGCTTTTCATGTCTGCCCAGTTGTGACTTTGTAATTGCAGTAAAAAATTCTTGCATAGTACCAAAGCCTCCTGGGAGCGCCACAATTACGTCTGATTTTTGCATCATTAATTCAAGGCGCTCATATAAGGTATCAGTAACTATTAACTCATCAATATCAGTCTTTGCGTTTTCAGCAGTCATCAAAAATTGAGGAATAATGCCAGTTACATGAGCGTGTTTTTCAAGGGCAGTAGTTGCCGTAAGCCCCATGATGCCATCAGAGCCACCACCGTAGACAAATGAGTGACCACGCTCAGCTATCTCGCTAATAAATTCCTTTGAGACCTCGGCAAAGCGTGGATTATTTCCTGGGTTAGAGCCTCCAAAAATGCAAAATATCATTTGATGAGCACTTCCATAATTTTTCTGAGTTGTACGATATCGCCTCTAAAATTACCGGCAAAATCTATACCCTCTTTTTGGCTGAGCTGCCAGCCCATTAATTCAAGCAGCTCATTCAAGTGCTCAGGAGCTAAAGCTTGGTGTTCAAATGGAGACATGTGCTTTGAGTCAAGCATAATCTTGAAGATTCTCTCAACTGCGCTGTCATTTAACTCTGATGGTGATTTGTATGAAACTGAAGCACAGCTTGCAACAGCTCTCTTAACATCAAAGGCTTCGGGGAGCTCATCGTATTCCATGTAAGGGAGGTGATAGCTTCTTTCAACAGGCTTTGAGCTGTCCATTGCCTCTTTCATCTTGTGAGCCAAGAGGTTAATTTCTGGCTGGGCATCTGGTGCAAGGCGAAGCTCAAAAAAGTTATCCCACTCAGTAGAGCTTACAATAGTGGTGTGATACATAAATGGCTCTAAAATACGGTTAACGTGCTGTTTGTGAATGGAGGGGCTATCCTCTGCCATTTTATAGTTATCAATAACTTTCTCGTAGTCATAGACCTTATCGCCAATAAGTTCTTGACGTTTCTCTCTACCAACTAAGAGGTCAAGTGCACTTAATACTGCCTGGTCACGAGCTTCAATCCAGTAAGTCTTTGACTCTTCTTGGAGGCTATCGTCTACTGCAACACCGCTCATACCCTTTTGGTTTTTGGTAAAAGGATCTGGGATAAAGGGCTCTTCCATAACCTCTTTAAAGGTTCTTTTAATTGAGCGTGCACGTGAAGAAGCCGAATTTCTTGAAAACACGCGGTGCGTGTTAAATTCCGGCAAGATAAAGCGTGGAAAACTAACTTCGAGCGTGGTAACTCTCGCTTCATTTACAAGTGAGTCCATAATTACTTTCGCTTGAGTTTTCATATGAGGCATCCTACTCCTTGTTTTTGATTACGAGTACATCACAGTCTACATGCTTTACTAAAAAGGATGAAACGCTTCCCAGTAAGGCGTATTTAATTACCGAAAGCCCACGCGCTCCACAGATGACTAAATCAGGATCAAATGGCATGATCTCTTCTTCTAAAAGTGTTTCTCTTATAGGGCCGGTAAGGTTTGTGTATTGCACACTTGCAATCCCCTCAGTAGCTTGTGCCCGTTTTAGGTAGGGTTCAATAAGTGCATCATATTCATGAATCTGATTAGGAATATAGTCGTGAGGAAGAGAAGACTTAGCTTCCATAGGCCCACTATTTACGACATGACCTATTAAAAGATGAGCCTTATGAAGTGCGGCAGTTTCTAGTGCGCGCTCAAAAACGTAGTCCATTTGTGGAGAATCATCGAGCGCAAGAAAGATTTTCTTGTATGCCATGACTTATGCCCCTTTCAGGCATTGTAAGGTATTACAATCATTTCCTATTATAAACTTAATTGACAAAGAAACTTATTCGTAAAAAAGCTAAGACAACAAAAAGGAGAGAGATGTCAAGGAACGCGCAGGGCACTATTTTTGCCTTAATCTGTGTGACTCTTTGGGGTCTAACTTTTATATTTAGTAGGGTGCTTTTGGATGCAGGGGCAACACCATATGAGATACTACTTTCTCGCTTTATTTTAGCCTGGGCGTGCTTGAGTATTGTAAAGCCAAAAGGAGTACCATTTGAGGGTTTCAAAAAAGAGATTCCCTACATTGGCGCAGGCATCTTTGGAGTGTCCCTCTACTTTATATTTGAAAACACCGCGCTTATGCATACCAAGGTTGCAAATGTTGGAGTGCTTGCAGACCTTGCACCTATATTTACTGCGCTTGCCTTTTGGCTGGTCTACGGTTTTAAACCTCAGCCCAGATTTTTCTTAGGCTTTGTAATTTCTCTTTTAGGAGTTGTACTCGTGTCTACCGGCGGCAACTTCAGCCAGCTTTCCCCTTCATTTTTAGGAGATGCGCTTGCTATTCTTGCAGCAATTACCTGGACAGGTTATTCAATTTCTATTAGAGAAATTAGAATGGGCAGCTTTGAGCCAAAAACTGAAGATAGTGTTGAGATTAAGGAATTTGATTCTTTAGCAGTAACTAAGCGTATATTTTTCTGGGGAATCATTAGCGCGTTCTTTATGTTTCCTTTTATGAAAGTAGACTTTGGATGGATCTGCCAGGGCGGTCCTATAGTCTGGACAAACTTAGGCTTTTTGGCACTTGGTGGATCTGCGCTTAACTACGTTTTGTGGAATTTAGCAATTGAAAAACTTGGAGAAGTACGCTCCTCACTATATCTGTATTTAATTCCTGTGGTCACAGTTGTAGCCTCCTTTTTACTATTGGGCGAGCAGCTAAGCCTTGCATCTATTGCGGGAATCGTTGCAGTGATTTTGGGCCTTATTATTTCTTCTAAAGGGAGTTTCTAGATGGATTTTGTTATTGAGCTTGTAAAAGTACTCATTATTGGTGTGGTAGAAGGTATTACCGAGTGGCTGCCAGTTTCTTCTACCGGACACATGATTTTGGTTGATGAATTTATAAAGCTAAACGTTACAGATGACTTTTGGAACATGTTTTTGGTAGTCATCCAGCTTGGCGCTATTTTGGCGGTAGTGATTTTGTACTTTAACCGCTTAAACCCCCTTGCTCCCTCAAAGAGTCCTGAAGAAAAACGCAACACCTGGATTACCTGGTCAAAGATTATTGTTGGTGCGATTCCTGCTGCAATATTTGGACTACTTCTCAATGACATTATGGAAGAGAAACTTTATAACCCTTGGGTGGTTGCAGGAGCACTTATTGTCTATGGTATTGCCTTTATTCTGATAGAAAAATGGCGTGCTAAGAAATTTGAGAGTGCTACAGACGGCGCTCACTTTGCAAACGATGGTGGCGCTCATGAACTTGAGAGTATGCAAGAGCTCTCATATAAAAAAGCGCTCGGCATTGGATTTTTTCAGGTGCTCTCACTTGTGCCAGGAACCTCTCGTTCTGGATCTACTATCTTAGGTGGTCTCTTACTTGGCACCTCAAGAACACTTGCTACTGAGTTTTCTTTTTATATGGCAATTCCAATAATGTTTGGTGCATCTCTTCTAAAGCTTGTAAAGTTCTTTATTAAAGGCAATAGCTTTAGCTCGTATGAGCTCACCATTCTAATCTTTGGTATGGTCATTGCCCTCTTAGTTTCAATTTTAGCTATTAAATTCTTACTTAAATTTATTAAAACAAATGACTTTAAGCCCTTTGGTTACTACCGCATTATTTTAGGTGTCTTAGTCATAGGGTATTTTATTTATAGAATGTATGCCTAAGAGTTTTTTAGTTTAAAAGAAAGTTTGATTATCTGTGGATTTAAGCGTGTTAAATGCAGTTCAAAAAGAAGCTGTTGAGACAACTGAAGGCCCGCTTTTAGTATTAGCGGGAGCCGGTACGGGAAAGACAAGAGTTCTCACCTATAGAATTGCAAACCAAGTGCTCAATCACGGGGTATATCCGTGGCAAATACTAGCAATTACCTTTACTAATAAGGCTGCAAAAGAGATGAAAGAGCGTCTTGGCACCTTACTTCAGTCAAGTATGCGCGGCATGTGGGTGCTTACCTTTCACGCCATGTGTGTACGTATGTTACGCTCAGATGCAGACCTTTTGGGTTACTCGCCAAACTTTATTATCTATGATGACTCAGACTCAAAGCGCCTGCTTAAAGAGATTATGGCGGCCTTTAATTACGACTTAAAGCGCTATCCACTCAATTTGGTGCGATCAGTTATTTCTAATGCAAAAAATAATCTCATAACTCCTAAAGAGTTTGAACAAACAATGTCAAATCAGTCTGAGGTCTACCGCGCTATCTCAAAGATTTACTCTGAGCTTCAGCGCCGCCTCAAGCTTGCGCAGGCTATGGACTTTGATGACCTCTTAGTTAATACTTACCTACTTCTGCGCGATAATGAGTCTGTTTTAGAAAGCTATCAAGAGCGTTTTAGGTATATCAGTGTTGATGAGTATCAAGATACCAACAAGGCTCAGTATGCCCTCGTCAAGCTCTTGGGTCAAAAATACAAAAACGTAATGGTAGTTGGTGATGATGACCAGTCTATTTATTCGTGGCGTGGTGCTGACATCTCAAACATCTTAAATTTTGAAAAAGACTACACTGAGGCGCGCACCATTAAGCTTGAAGAAAACTACCGCTCTACGGGAAATATTTTGGCTGCTGCAAATGCGGTGGTTAAAAATAACTCAGCTCGAAAAGATAAGTCACTTTATACAAGCTCAGGTGCGGGCGATAAGATCGAGGTGTACCAAGCAAGTGATGAGCGCGATGAGGGAAGATACATTGCCTCAAAGATTGAGCAGCTTGTAGGAGCTGGCAGCTCATACGCTGATATTGCAGTATTTTATAGGACAAACGCTCAGTCCCGTATCTTAGAGGATATGTTTTTGAGGGCAGGCGTGAGCTATAAGATTGTTGGAGGCGTACGCTTTTTTGACCGCGCAGAAATTAGAGATGTAATTGCCTACCTCAAGGCTGCACTCAACCCAGATGATGATATGTCAATTAAGCGCATCATCAATACCCCTAGGCGCGGCATTGGAGACGCGACTATAGGAAAGATAGAAAAAGATGCCTCTGATGAGGGGATTTCTTTTTATGCAGCGGCTCAAGCAGCTATTGCAGACGATGAAAACTATAATTCGCGCACCAGAAACAATCTCGCTAAGTTTATTAATATCATCGAGTCTATCAGGCGCTATTCAGGCGAGCTCAGACAGGTTGTTGAGCAAATCGTAGATGACTCAGGACTGCGTGAGGCCTTTAAGGCAGAGCACACCCTTGAGGCTGACGGCCGTATTGAAAACATTAACGAGTTTTTATCGGTAGCTGATGACTTTGCAGTTATGCGCTATGAGGAAGCCCAGGCAGAAGCTCTTGAGCTTAAAGACTTTGAGGCGCAAAATGCAGATAACTTAGAGGCTGCAAAAGAGGCGCTTGCTAAAGATGAGGCAATTCAAAGTGAGCGCGGTAGCTTACAGGATTTCTTAGAGTGGCTCGCACTTAGAAGTGATCTTGATTCAGTAGAGAGTGGAGCAGGCTACATTACTATGATGACCATCCACTCTGCAAAAGGTCTTGAGTTTCCAATCGTATTTGTAGCAGGTATGGAAGACTATATCTTCCCGTACTCATCAGCTATGCAAGATCCTCAAGAGATGGAAGAAGAGCGCAGGCTTGCCTATGTGGCAATCACTCGTGCCATGAAAAAGCTGCACTTAAGCTATGCAAGCACCAGACATATGTTTGGCTCAACCCAGTCAAACCCACGCTCAAGATTTATTGATGAGATTCCAGAAGACTATATTGAACTTGCAGGCATTGGTTCTCACGGATTTTCTGGTGTGGGCTGGGAAAAGCGCGGGGACAGGCACGGAACCTTTGGTTCTGGTACCGGTTCAGACATGTACGGAGGCAAGATTTATGGTGCTCAAACTCGCTCAAGTGGTGCCAAAAAGAGCGCGGGTCAGTCAAGTGCTCAAAGCGGCCTCACTAAGTATGAGATAGGAGACTATGTATCTCACAAAACCTTTGGTAGAGGTAAGGTAGTTTCTGCAGAGGGTGACCAAATTAGTGTATGTTTTGAAAAATCTGGCCAAACAAAGCGTTTAATGCTTGGATTTGCACCTATAGTAAAAATTGAGGGCTAATTTCAGTCCTAATTAGGGTACATCCATGTTTTAATAAGTTAAGTAAAAGATTGATTAAATTTGTAAGGAGGAAAGCATGGCAAAAGTAATTGTATGTGGTCATAAGAACCCTGACAATGATGCAATCATGTCTGCTGTTGGATATGCTTGGCTCAAAAATCAAGTTGACCCAAACAATGAATACCAGGCTAGCTGCCTTGGACCTCTTCCAAAAGAGTCCCAAGCTATATTTGAAAAACATGGTGTAGAGCCACCAGTTTTAATTGATGGAATTGAGCCATCAGAGGTAAAGCAAAAGCTTATCTTATGCGACCACAATGAGCTTTCACAAACTGTTGATGGTATTGAAAATGCAGAGCTTATTGAAATTTTAGATCACCACCGTGTTGCAGACATTCAAACCCCAAATCCAATTTTATTTTTAAATCTTCCAATTGGATCAACTTCAACAATTGTTTGCAGCCGTTTTAATCACTACGGAGTTGAATATCCAAAGGGCATCGCAGCTTGTCTGCTCTCAGCAATTTTAACTGATACCGTTATTTTAAAGAGCCCAACTGCAACTCAATTTGACAGAAAAATTGTGGCCGAGCTCGCTGAAGTTGTAGGCGTTGACCCAATTGAGTACGGTAAATGGGTATTTTCTGCTCGCGGAACCGATGATTTTACGCTTGAGCAAATCGTTTCAAGAGACACCAAAAAGTTTGAGATTGGCTCAAGACATGTATTTATCGGCCAATTTGAGACCGTTAATAAAGATAAGGTGCTCTCAAACACTGCAGAACTTCTTAAAGAGATGGAAAAGTATCGTGAGAGCGTTCAAGGCGACACCATGGTACTTCTTATTACCGATATCTTAGAAGAAGGCTCACAGGTATTTGTTGTGGGCGAGAAGAGCTTTGTAGAAGAGGCCCTAAACTTTACATCAAGTGAGGAGGGCGTTTGGATGCCAGGCGTACTTTCAAGAAAGAAGCAAATAGCCGCCCCACTAATTGCAAAAGGTATGTAATTTGAATTCAATCATAGTTCCGCAATTAGAAAATCGAGCCGCGAGAAAAGAGAAGCTTTCAAACTTCTTTAGTTCATCCACCGTTGCTGCTGCTTTCATGGTTATAGCTGCGATAGCTGCAGTAATTGTGGCAAATACCGATCTGTATTCTCCAATCCAGGACTTTTTGAGCACCTTTATTGGCGTGTATGCAGGCGGCCATCAAGTTGGCTTAAGCATAGAGCTTTTTGTCAATGATCTGCTCATGACCATCTTCTTTTTGATGATTGGTATTGAACTCAAATACGAAATGACTGTAGGAGAGCTTACAGATCCTAAGGCAGCAGCACTTCCAATGTTTGCTGCCTTAGGTGGTGTAGCAGTTCCTGCACTTATTTATTTTGGATTTAACTCAGTGATGCCTGGAGGAGAGCTCCATGGTTGGGCAATTCCTATGGCTACTGATATTGCCTTTGCCTTAGGTGTTATGGCGCTTTTGGGCGATAAGGTTCCACACGGCGCTAAGGTATTTTTTACCACGCTTGCGATTGCCGATGATATTGTGGCAATTATTGTTATTGCGCTCTTTTATGGTTCATCACCACAGATGATGTGGCTTTTAGCATCAGCATTCTGTGTTGTGGTGCTCATCGTCTTTAACAAGATGCGCATTTATAGACTCTGGCCATATCTCTTAATGGGTGTTGTGCTTTGGGTATGTGTGTTTAATTCAGGAATTCATGCAACCATTGCAGGTGTTGTACTTGCTTTTTGTATTCCTGCAAAGCCTATGGTAATGCTTGATGAGCTTCCAAAGTTTGCCTCTGAAAAAATGCGTCTTGCAAACGAGGCATACATCCCAGATGCTCATCCAATGTCACAAAAAGAGTATGCAGCACACGTTGCAGAGGTTGAAAAAGCATCACACTATGCTCAGCCACCTTTAATTAGACTTGAGCATGCGCTTAATACTTTCTCAAACTTCGTAGTGCTCCCACTCTTTGCCTTCTTTAATGCACAAATTAGACTTGTGGGAGTAGACTTAGGCGCGCTTGTAACAAGCCCAGTAACCCTTGGTGTATTCCTCGGTCTCTTAATTGGTAAACCTATTGGTATCTTTAGCGTTACCTTTGCTCTTGTTAAAGCTAAGGTGGCAGACTTACCAAGAAACGTTACCTGGTTCCATATTGCAGGTGTTGGTATCCTTGCAGGTATTGGATTTACTATGGCAATCCTTATAGCAGGCCTTGCCTTTAGTGATGAAGCTGCAACTACCGGCGCTAAGACTGCAATTCTCTCAGCCTCAGTAGTAGCTGCGGTAATTGGACTCATCTTCTTATCGATAGATGCAAAGATTCACCCAGCTAAAAAGGCTGGATAAGGAAAGATAAACAAAAAAGAATAGCGCTCATATGAGCGCTATTCTACTGTTCCGTAAATCATTCCCCAAGCTCTTCCACTTATTGCAGAATTAAGCTGGTCGCACATGGTTTGGCGATCGTAGGTGCCAGGTGGAAGATTGTTTATGAGCTCAAGCAAGTCTGGGTGCAAATCATGCACTTCTGCAGTTACTAGCGCTTCAACCTTCTTTACATATTTTTGGTGAGCATAGAGCACATCAATTAAGCGTTGAAGCGTTCCATACTCTTCTGATTTCACATCTGCCATCTATATAATTTTCCTTAATCGTTAAGAAGTACTATTTAGGGATACGTACGTTAAAGGTTGATCCCTCACCTGGGGTGGAGTCTACCTCTATAGTTCCGTGAGCCTTAAGGACTGCATGTCTTACCAAAGAAAGTCCCAGCCCTGTTCCTCCAGCTTCTCTGGATCGCGCTACATCCACGCGATAAAACCTTTCAAAGATACGCGGAATCTCTTGGGAGCTCAGTCCAATACCAGTGTCAGAAACTTGGATAAGAGCATTGCGCTTTTCACAGTATAAGTTAACGGTAATTCCACCTTTTTCACTGTATCTAATAGCGTTATCTATCAAGTTATCAATAATTAAGCTTGCATCTGAACTTGGCATGCTCACGCGCGTAGAAATACCCTTGAGGGGTTCTATCGTTAAACTTTAAGAAAAGCCCTTTCTCTGTTGCTGCAGGGCGTCTTGATTCAATTGAGGCTGACATAATTGTATGTAAATCAACCTCACCCGGGCGCTGGCCGCTTCCTTGTTCTAAGCGAGAGAGGTCAAGAAGGTCAGTTACGAGCGTTTGAAGTCTGAGTGCCTCATCACTTAAACGCTTAGAGAAGTCTTTAACAATTGGATAATCTTTATCTTCTGCTGCAACCTCTAGAGATTCAGCTAAAAGCCTAATGCCTGCAACAGGGGTTTTAAGCTCATGTGATGCATTTGCTACAAAGTCAGTGCGCACACGCTCTAAGTGTCCAACAGGTTTGGTAGCACGCTTTAAGGTGGTAAAGGCAACTATTGATACCGCAACGAGACCTAAAATAAGCAAAATTACACCGGTACGCTGAGCAGATTTAGCAGCATCACTTAAAATAGACATCTCTTCAGAGACTCTAATAACGCCTATCTCGCCACCCCTATCATAGGTAGTGGCAACATACATACGCTGGATGTTTTCATTGTCACTTGAGCGAATGCTCTCGCCATAGCCATTTTTAAGTGCACCTTGTACCTCAGGGCGCTCAAGGTGGTTATCAAGTTCTCCTTGAACAAAGTGGGAGTCGGCCAAGACCTTTCCATCAGATCTAATAATGGTAATGCGCAGGGTGCCATGCTGAGCTATGCGCTCAACAATGGTTTGAGGGTCTTCATCTTCTGAAATTTCAATAACGTAGGCAGAAGAGGCTGCTACTGCAGAAAGCGAGGCACGCTGCTCTTCAATGGAGCTTCGCTGGAGGGGCACCATTAAAAGCCATACCCAAAGCACCACAAATACAGCAATAACGAGGAGGTATGACATGATTAAAAAACCACGCCAACCCTGATTATTTAAGCGCTCACGTAAATCAGACAGAGAGGGGAAGTTCATTTAAAACATTCCAGTGTTATTTATCGTCAACGATATAATCGTCTGCATCAATTGAATCGTAGGCTTCTGAGGCCTTGATTTGGTGGTCACCATCAGTTTGAAGTACTGGCTCAAAACGGTAGCCCATACCGTGAACGGTGTGAATGTAGAAGTAGTCACTGTTAGACTCAATAGCTTTTCTAATGCGTCTTACGTGAACATCAATAGTTCTTGAGGTTGATAAAAACTCTTCACCCCAGACAGTTCGTGCGAGCCACTCACGCCTTGCAAGAGCACCTGGACGAGAGGCCATAGCAACAAGAAGTTCATACTCTTTAGACCTGAGCTTTACTGGCTTATCTTTAACGGTTACGCGGGTAGAGCCAGTGTCTATTTCTAAGTCTCCATAGCTGTAGATCTTATTTGCAGAAGACTCAATCTGCTTATTTGCTCTTCTCATATTTGCACGAATACGTGCAAGAAGCTCTTTAGTTGAGAAAGGTTTGGTAATGTAGTCATCTGCACCCGCGTCAAGACCTCTTACCTTATCCTCATCAGAGCCAAGGGCGGTCACCATGATAATTGGGGTTTCGCTATCATTTAATCTAATGGCTTTAGCAACATCAATGCCGCTCATACCTGGAAGCATGAGGTCAAGCAAGATAAGGTCTGGGTGAATCTTTCTTGCGATATCTAAGCCTGAGGAACCATCTGCCGCTGTTGATACTCCGTAGTTTGCTTTGGTGAGTGCAAACTCCATGGTTAGTCTAATAGTTGGGTCGTCCTCAATAACTAGAACGGTTGGCATGCCTGCTCCTTAAACGAATTTGTAACTTTCCCCTAAATTATCGCTCATAAGTTTACACTTTGCTTAAAATTTACAAACATGTAACGTCAAATGCGATAAGTTCACAGTAATGAAACGAATTTCAAAAATATAATTGTAGATACTATACCCGTAATTGGTACTATAGCTATATGAGTATTTCTTATTGGAAGGAACAATCTTGAGCACTCAAGAAAGCATAAGTGAAAAAAAGATAATCACCCCAAGCCAAGAGATGGCTGGAGAGTTTAAACTGCGCGATGTTTCTGTTACCTATGGTAATCACACTGCTATTGCGGGAGTTAGTTTTGACATTAAACCTAAGACCGTAGTTGCCTTAATTGGTCCTTCTGGTTGTGGTAAGTCAACTATTTTGCGCTGTCTAAACAGGATGAATGATGAGCTTGGCAACGTAACGGTTGGCGGAGAGATTTATCTCGATGGTGAAAACATCAATAGCGCTGACTATGACAAGGTACTCTTGCGCCAGCGCGTAGGTCAGGTATTTCAAAGACCAAACCCATTTCCAATGTCAATTTATGACAACCTAACCTATGGTCCAAAAGTTCAAGGCATTAATGATAAAGAGGTGCTTGCAGAGATTGTAGAGACCTCACTTAAGCGCTCAGCACTTTGGGATGAGGTAAAAGATGACCTAGATAAGCATGCCTTTGACCTTTCAGGTGGTCAGCAACAGCGTCTCTGCATTGCTCGTGCACTTGCTACCTCTCCAGAGGTTATCTTGATGGATGAGCCATGCTCAGCACTTGACCCAATCTCTTCTCAGCAAATTGAGCAAACCATGATTGATATCTCTAAATACGTAACGGTTGTAGTTGTTACCCACAACATGCAACAAGCACAGCGCGTGTCTGAGAAAACAGCTTTCTTCTTACGTGAGAGTATGGAGCGCCCTTCAGCATTAATTGAATATGCAGAAACTGATAAGATTTTCAATAATCCGCAAGATCAAAGAACCGCTGATTATGTTGAGGGCAGATTCTCTTAGCATTGCGTGATAATCTATAAACTAATATTTTTCGTTTTAGTTTATAGGAATCAAGTATGAGCTATTATCAAACCTTAAGTGAAAAACAACTTAAAACAGAGATAAGCGAGCTTGAAGATAGGCTCGCTTTTTATCGCGCCAAAAACCTGAAGCTAAATATGGCAAGAGGCAAGCCCTCAGTTGAGCAGGTTGCAAGCTCAAAAGAGCTGTTTGACGTCTTAAATTCCCAGTCAGATTTTAGCGATGAGGGAGTAGACAGCCTGAACTATGGTGCCCTGAGAGGTATCCCAAGTGCTATAAACTTTTTTGCCCAACTCCTAGAGGTTGAGCCAGAAGAGGTGTTTGTGGGCGGAAGCTCCTCACTCATATTAGAGTATGACATGTTGTGTCGTGCGCTTATCTTTGGGGTGCTTGGAGAAAAGCCTCAATTTAGTAATCCTCACCGCAAGTTTTTATGTCCAGCTCCTGGCTATGACAGGCATTTTAAGATAGCTGAAAACTTGGGCTATGAGCTGGTATACATACCTATGACTGATAAAGGCCCAGACATGGATCAGGTTGAAAAAGCTGTTGAGGATGAAAACGTAAAGGGTATTTGGATTGTTCCAAAGTACTCTAATCCAAGTGGTGTAAGTTTTTCTGATGAGACCATGAGAAGACTTGTAGCACTCAAGCCTCAAGCAAAAGATTTTAGAATCTATTGCGATAATGCTTATGCAGTTCATGACCTCTATCCAGAAAGCCCTGATAAGGTATTAGCGCTCTTACCTCTTGCAAAAGAGTATGGCAATGAGGACTTAGTGTATTTGTATGCTTCAACCTCTAAGATGACGGTTCCTGGAGCAGGCGTTTCTGCCTTTGCGTGTTCTGAGAAAAACATGGCAAGCCAAATTGAACTCATGAAGGCACACACAATTAGCTACGATAAAGTTAATATGTTAAGACACGTGAGATTTTTTAAGGACATTGATGGCGTCAAAGCTCACATGAAAAAGCAAGCAAGCTTCTTATCGCCAAAATTTGACCTCGTGGACAAGGCTTTTCATGAGGGCTTTGATGGTCTTGATATTGCTGAGTGGAACAAGCCTAAGGGCGGATACTTTGTATCGCTTTACACCAAAGAGCCAATAGCAATAGAGCTTGTTGAACTCTGTAAAAATCTTGGAGTTATTTTAACATCTGCAGGTTCAAGCTATCCATACGGAAAAGACCCTCATAATTCTCACGTAAGAATTTGTCCATCTTATCCAAGTTTGGATGAGTTAGAAAGTGCGCTTGAGGTTATTACCTGCTGCGTTAAGTATTTATCAGCTAGAAAGGCAGAAGCTGTAGATGAGCACTAAATCACAAATGGTCTGTGATATTTTTTCTGAAATTGCACCACAGTACGAACGCTTTAATGACATATCAAGTATGGGCAGGTATAAGTCCTGGTTAAAACGTGTGGCCGCGGAGGCCGATAAAAAAGTGGTGCACAATATGCTTGACTGTGCAGCGGGTACCGGAGACGTTGCCTTCTACATTGCTCGTCGCTCGAGGCCAGAACATATCCTGCTCACAGATTTTTGTGCTGAGATGCTTGATGAGGCTCAAAAGCGCTATGAGCTTGGTGAGTCTTTGGGCGTTTCGATGGACTTTGAGGTAGAGGATGCAACTGAACTTCCGTATGCCGATAAGAGTTTTGATTTAGTAACGGTTGCCTACGGCATTAGAAACTTTGATGATAGAAAAAAGGCAATGTCTGAGGCTTGCAGAGTACTTTGTGATGGCGGCAGATACATCATTTTAGAGTTTTCTAAACCAGATGTAGCACCCATACGAGCTTTTTATAATGTCTATCTTGATAAGGCTATCCCAACTCTAGGGAGGCTTTTAACCCATAAGCAAGAAGGCTTTGACTACTTTAAAGAGTCAATCAAGGCCTTTCCAGATCAAGAAATTATTAAGCAAGAACTTCTTGATTGTGGATTTAGCCATGTTAAATATGAGTCAATTACCTTTGGCGTGGTAAGTATGTACGTTGCAGAAAAATAGAAAAGAGGCACGAGGCTATGCTAATTAGAGCTCGATATGTCTTGCCCATTACAAGCCCGCACATTGAAGATGGTGCGGTACTTGTGCAAGATGGCCGCATTAAAGAGGTAGGGCAGGCACAAGATTTAATTGAGCGCTATCCACATGAGGAGCTCAAAGACCTTGGTCTCGCAGCGCTTATGCCAGGCTTTATTAATGCGCATACCAAGCTTGAAATGACGGTTATGCGTGGTCTATTAAATGATGTTCCCTATGCTCCTTGGAAAGCATACGTTACGGCTAAGGCTCAGTATTTAAGTCAAGAAGAGTGGCAAACTTCAGCCCGTCTTGGTGCATATGAGGCACTTTCATCTGGTGTAACCACTGTTGCAGATATCACCAAAACAGGCGCATCAGTTAAAGCGCTCCAAGAGCTTGGCATGAGGGCAGTAATTTATCGCGAGGTTGGTGCAACAGCATCAGATCATGTTGAGAGTCAATATGAGGCAGCGCTTGCGACTATTAAAAAGTGGGAAGCAGAGTGCGATTCGACTCGCTTTTATTTTGGCCTAGCTGCAGCTCCTTTATATACCTGTCACCCAGAGATGCTCAAAAAGCTCTCAGAATACGGAAGTGATGGCTCTCGTGTAGCAATGTATTTAGCAGGCTCACGAGAAGAGTATGCTTTTATACATGACGGTACCTCTGCTTTTGCAATTGATTCGAGAAATCCGCGCACCAGAGCAATTTCTCAGCTTCAGTCACGAGCACTTATGCCAACCGGAGTATCTCCAGTTCAGTATGCATCTAACTGGGGCATTTTAAATGTTGATAATCTGCTTGCTATCTACGGCGTACACGTTGATGAAAACGATATTAATCGCCTTAAGGATAAGGGCGCAAATATTGTTGTTTGCCCTGTCTCAACAGCTAAGCTTTCTATGGGAATCGCTCCAATTATGGCATATAGACGTGCTGGCCTTACGGTAGCCTTGGGCACAGATTCAGCTGCTGCATCAGATGGTATTGACACCTTTGAAGAGATGAAGTTTGGTATGCTCTCACAGCGTGCCCTTGCAAACTCGCTTAAAGGAAACCCAGATCTACTTGTAGCTAAAGACATGATTGAGATGTTTACAATAGAGGCTGCAAAGGCACTTGGAATTGATGATGAGCTGGGAAGCTTAGATGAGGGAAAGCGCGCAGACATTATCGCCATTGACCTTGCCTCATCACACCAAATTCCAACCCATTATCCAAACTCAGCTATTGTGAACACGGCTGAGCGAGAAGATATTAGAATGGTTATGATTGATGGTCAGATTCAATACGAGGACCATACCTTCAGATCTCATGTGGATTTACAAAAGACACATGATGAAGCTGAAGTGATACGAGTGAAGCTACGTTTGTAACATGCTAATATAATTCTTTGCAAGAATTAAGCTATTAATGGAGTATGACAGAGTGAAATCTACTAATAAAAGTGAACGCACAACACCTTTTATGAAGGTTGTTATTGTTGTTTTTGCAGCTATCTTAGTTATAACCTTGATGCTACCTTCTTTATCAGCATTGTTTGCACCTGCTAAAGAAGAGTCTGCTCAAAAGCAAAGTGAAGAGACTTCTCAGAGTGCAGAGGCAGAAAACCAGACTCCTCAGTCAGCACAAGATGTGGATAATGTGTTTAGACCTGCAGCAGATGCTCTTAAAAAGAGACTCGAAGAGAAGCCTGATAACGTAGCGCTCTTAAATGACTTATCAAGTTTGTACTTTAACTGGGGCATTCAACTTATGCCTTTTGCTAAAGATCAGGCAACCTTAGGTCATATGCAACAGGTATTTTCTACCGCAGCAGAAACCTATGATAAGCTACTTGGAATTTCTCCTTCTGATACCGTTACGGTTGATAAAAATCTTTCCCTCTTTTATGCCGGCAAAAGTGATGAAGCTCTAAAAGGTTTAGAAGAGCTCACCAAAAAGAGCCCTGACTTTGCATCTGCTTGGGCAAATCTTGGCATGGTGTATGAGACTGAAGGTAGGGCTGATGATGCCAAGAGCGCCTATAAGAAGGCGATTGAGGTTAATAAGGAAGATAATTCTCGCGTTGAGTTGTACGCAGAGTCAAGACTTGAAGCTCTTGAAAAAAGCAATGAGACAAGTGCCAGTGCTAATACCACAAGCACTAAATAGTAATAGGAGCTAATGATGGATTTAGAGATCACCAATAGTTGCAATGCTGAGGCATGCACCATTAATGTTACCGGCGAGATTGACGTTTCAAATGCAGACAGCTTACGCGATGCTCTAAAAGAGCTTTTTGAAAATAGCTCAGCTCGTGATATCTATATTGATATGACTAATGCTCCCTACATTGATTCAACCGGCATTGGTGTATTAATGGGTGGAGCTCATCAAGCAAAAGATGCAGGCAAAACACTGCACGTAATTTGCCCACATGCAAACATTTTACGTGTATTTGAAATGTTAGGCGTTGATAAAGAACTCGACGTTAAGCGCGAGGCCTAAGAACGCTTTAAGAAAGGGATCCCCTAGTGTTAGGAATTGGCGGAACAGAGCTTGTAATTATATTGCTCTTTGGATTTCTAATATTTGGACCAGACAAGCTTCCTCAAATGGGAAGAACTATAGGTCGAGGTATTAGGCAGTTTAGACACGCTCAAGAAGAAATGAATAAGGTAGTAAGACAAGAGGTGTATGACCCTAGTGGGGATGATGAGCCTTTAAGTGACTCTATTTCTGGTATCTTCAAAGAATTTACGGGAGAAGGCAAGAAAGAAAAGGGCGAGGGCGCCAAGGCAACCAGCTCTGATGAGTCTAAGAGTGTGGATACTGAGACTAAGACTGAAGCAGCTCAAAGCTCAAGCGAGACAAGCGCCGGTCCTTCTAAGGATTCAAAGACAGTTGAAAAGCAAGAAGTTAAGGGTGAAACCTTTGCGCAAAAGAAGGCTCGCTTAGCCCGTGAAAAAGCTGAACGAGAGAAGGCAAAGCAAGATAAATCACAAGCTGAGAGCGGGGAGGATAACTAATGCCAATAGGACCTGCCCGTATGCCTTTGATGGATCATTTAGGTGAGCTTAGACGCCGCCTTATGATCATTGTGGTAAGCGTTGTAATTGCTGCCTGCGTTATGTATGTTGCAACTCCTACCATTATTGAGATTTTGAAATACCCTATTAGAGATTATTTACCAGAGGGCGCAGATTTTGCAGTACTTACCGCTTTAGGCGGTTTTACCTTGCGCTTTAAGGTTGCAATATATTCTGCAGTAATCGTATGTTCACCCTTAATTATTTGGCAGATTTTAGCCTTTTTCTTACCAGCACTTAAGCCAAATGAGAGAAAGTGGGTTGTTCCAAGTACTGCTATTGGTACCGCCTTATTTATTATCGGCACAATATTTTGCTACTTTGTTATTTTAGATCCAGCCTTTCAATGGTTAACTTCACAATCAGATGCGATTGGTAAGATTATTCCTGATGCAGAAAACTACATTAGAATCATTTTGTTATTTGAGATTGCATTTGGAATTGCTTTTGAATTACCTTTGATTGTTTTTTATCTCATCATATTTAATGTAGTTCCATACAAGTACTTTAGAGAAAACTGGCGTGTGGTATACATTGCGCTTATGGTTATCTGCGCTATGGTTACTCCAGATGCCTCACCTGTTACGATGGCATTTATGTTTGCGGCAATGCTTATGCTGTATGAAGTATCACTGCTTATAGCTCGTGTTGCACTTGCTCGTCGTATCAAGGCTCAACAAATTAAAGAGGCTGAGGAACTTAAAGAGTTAGAGAACTTATAATGCATGAGTTTAGTATTATGCAATCGGTGATGGAAAACGTTGAGAGGGTTGCAAAAGAGCACCATGCTCGAAGGATTGAGGCTATCAACCTGCGCATTGGGGATATGACAGAGGTTGTACAAGATTCGCTGGACTTTGCATTTGAGGTCTTAAGACAGGGCACCTTAGCAGAGGATGCAACATTACACGTTGAAACTATAAAACCGTTTTCAGAGTGTCTAGACTGCGGTAATACCTTTGAGCATGAGCGTACAGACTTGCGTTGTCCGGCTTGTGGCTCAAGCATAACTAAGCAGCTTAAGGGACATGAGCTTGATATTGCCTCAATAGAATTGGATATTCCTGAAAACCAGTCTTAATTAATAAAGGGATGAAGACTATGGCACATCATGAAGTTGATATGGATCAAGCGATTTTACAGGCAAACGATAAGCTTGCTCAAAAAAATCGTGAGAGATTTATGAGTCATGGTATCTATGTAATAAATCTTTTATCATCACCAGGTTCAGGCAAAACCTCAACCATTCTTGCGCTGATAAACGAGCTTTCTAAAGCGTATAAGATTGCAGTAATTGAGGGTGACATTGCAAGTGATGTTGACGCTCAAACTATTAAAGAGACTGGTACCGCTGCAGTTCAAATTAATACAGGGGGCTTATGCCACCTGGAGTCAAAGATGATTTCTAAGGCACTAGACGTTTTAGATTTAGAAAATCTTGACCTTATTATTATTGAAAACGTGGGAAACCTTGTTTGTCCAGTGGATTTTGACTTAGGTGAGGATATTAAGGCAATGATATTATCCGTACCTGAGGGAGACGATAAGCCACTTAAATATCCTGGAGTATTTCAAGCGGCAGATCTTTTGATGGTAAACAAGATTGATACCCTTCCAGTTTTTGACTTTGATACTGAAGCATTTGATAGTGAGATCTCTAAGCTAAACCCACAGGCTGAGGTGCATAAGATTTCTGCCACTAAGGGTGAGGGCGTTAAAGAACTTGCAGAGTGGATTAGAAATCAAATCGAGGCTAAAAGGGCCTAACACAGCACAGACATATATTAAGGAGTTTATTTAGATGGTATTGGTAGTAACCGAGAAAAACAATGCAGCACAAAAAATCGCAGAGCTGCTCAATACCTCTGGTAAACCCAAGGCCGTTAAGGTTTACTCGACCCCAGTATATAGATTTACCCATGAAGGGGATGAGTGGGTAACCATAGGTTTACGCGGACATATTTTAGCCGTAGATTTTCCAGTTAAATTAAGCTATAGCAAAAAAGAGGGCTGGCTTGCCACCGATAAAGAGGGTGAGATTAGTTCAACTTCTATTCCAGATGAGCTCGCAAAGCCACCTTTTAAAAAGAAAAAACCATTTGTAGAAGATGGCGTAGAGCTTAAGGGCTGGAAAATGGAATCTCTACCTTATTTGGTGTGGGCTCCTGTTATTAAAGAGCCGGCAGAAAAAGATATTATTCGTTCTCTTAAAAATCTTGCTAAAAAGTCTGACCGCATTATTATTGCAACCGACTTTGACCGTGAGGGAGAGCTTATTGGTGCTGATGCACTCAATTTATGTCGAGAGGTAAACCCAGATGCGCCTATTAGCCGCGCAAGATATTCTGCACTCACTAAAGGCGAGATTGAGCATGCCTTTGCAAACCTTGTAGACCTCGACAATAACCTTGCAAGTGCTGGAGAGTCCAGACAGTTTATTGACCTTATCTGGGGTGCTGTCTTAACTCGTTATTTAACACTTGCAAAATTTGGCGGTTTTGGAAACGTGAGAAGTGCAGGTCGTGTTCAAACACCTACGCTTGCCTTAGT
>JASBYZ010000004.1 GCA_029983705.1 Coriobacteriales bacterium | reverse complement strand
AGTAGCTGATGATCTTGCAGAAAGACTTGAACAGCGCGTTCCACAAGAGCTTTTAGAAAAGGGATACAAAGACTTTAGAGCAAACTTTGAAGCCATGCTTCAAATGCAGGGACTTACCCGTGAGCAGTTTATGCGCATGCAAGGCGTAAGCGAAGAAGAGCTTGCAGAGCAAGAAAAAGAAGAAGCTAAGCGTGCGGTAGAACAAAGCTGCGCTCTTGGTGCCCTTGCTGACCATAATAAGACTGAAATTAAAGATGAAGAAATTGCTCAATACCTTGGCATAAATTCTGAGGCTCAAGATCAATTTTTAGAAGCTATTAAAAAAGACGGCAGCTATGCTGAGGCTAAAGAATCTGCACGCAGAAATAAAGCTATGCATGACTTTACTGAAGCATCAGAAATAGTATTTGAGGGCGATGAGGCTTAACGCGCAAGCCCGCTTTGTTTAAGCTGAGCTATATGCTCTTGGGCGTAGCTCAGCTCTGCTGGTCTTTGGTTCTTATCAGCTAGTTGTTCTAGATTTTTCCACGCTGCAATATATCTCTCATCAAGTTCTGCTGCCTGTTTGGCGACCTCAAGAGCCTTATCGCTCTGACCATTAGTATCAAGTGCAATAGAATACTGAATCAAAAGCGCTACACCGTAGGGCACGCGCTCAAGCTCTTTCTCGCTCGTTTCAAGTGCAGCTTTTGCCGCCTTAGCAGTTGAGGAGCCACCTTGACGAGCAATATCGTTATAGAGAGAAACTAAGAACACGTAGTTATCGTATTCATAAGGAGTAAATTCAATAGCGCTCAGCAAGGATTTTTCTGCAGAAAGCTGGGCTGCATGAAGCTCATTTGCTAGGTGCGAATTGAGAGCCGCCTCCCTACCCTGATTCTCTTTTATCTCATTAAATGCTGCTCTTCTGTCTCCATACCAGTTGTAATAGGCAATACCTGCCTGGGTTTTATAGTAATCATTGTGAGGGTTAAGCTTAATTGCCTCTTCAATTTGTTCAGCCTTAAAAATATTGCTTTTTCTGCTTGCCTGTAAAAATATGTGATCTGCATAAAAGGTCTTGATGGTCTGAATATAGCCAAAACAGCTGAATACAAATATTAGTATGAGCACTCCTGCCTTTAAGGCGTTAGTCAGCTTTGGATAGTTTGAACTTTCAAGCGCTTTCAGGCGAGATGAGCCATAACCTGCAAGTATCGCACTAAAAAGATATAAAAATGAGGTAGTGCCTGTGAGCGACAAGCCAAAAAACATATCAACAAGATATGCGCAAACTGCAGCAACCACTGCACAAACGCCAAAGTTTTCTTGCGCATGTTCCTTAGAGTTAAAGTGCAGGTGTGCGTATATAAGCGATGCAATAAAGAAGGCGTACGCAAGTAAGGTTCCAGGTATTCCTACCCCGGCACTCAGTTGTAAAGGATAGTTATGTGCGTTGTCAGCTACCGATAAAGCGCCTGCTGCCTGGGCATATTCTGGAAGCTTATACATAGGAAAAATGAGCCTAAAACTATCTGCTCCCCAGCCAAAAAGTGGCCTATCCTTTATTGCTTCAAGCGCGCTTGCACCAATCATAGAGCGGGTAGATGCTGAGCCTGAACCACTAAAGGCAGAAATAATTCTCGAGGCTACATTGGTTGCGCTGTCACCAAGCACACTTGAAACTATCATGACGAGTATTAGAGCAGCAGCAATAAGGGCGATAAATACCTTATCGACCTTAGTCAAGCTAATCTTGCACCTTAAAGCAAGTACGCAAACCGTAACTACTCCCACAAAGGCGCCAAGCCAAGCTCCGCGCGTAAAGGTTACCAGGCACACAAGAGCAAATAATAGAAATAAAAGCCAATAGACTATTTTTTCTACTCTGTGTTTAGAAGAAAGTGCAAAGGCAAAAGCAATGCTTAAGGGCATTACAATAAATGAGCCGAGCATATTTGGGTTTCCATACATAGCAAATGCTCGCCTTGACTCAAAACCTAAAGAGCCCCAAGAAATTGGATCAAGCTGTAAAAACTGTGCAAAGCCATAGCTTGCAACAAAAAATGATGAGACTAAAAAGGTCTTGAGCACCAAATTAAGCCGCGAGCGCCTGTCAACCAGTTGAAGTGCTACAAAAGCCAAAAGCGCATAATCAATAAAGACAAGCGTACCCTCATACCTTCTGTACTTTCCAAAAAATGAGAGGTCCTTATCGATAGCGCAAAGATTACTTATAAGTGCCCACACTATAAAGAGGATAAGTAGTATAAAAACTGGGCTCACCCTTATTTTTGTTTTTTCAAAGAGAATAGAAACTGAAATACCTAAAAATGCAGTATATACAAATACTTCCAGCACAGTCTTTTTTACTAAATCAAACTGGTCGTAGCTAATTGAACCAAGAGAACCAAGGCCAATAAGGGTAAAATTGCCAAAAGCTATTGGCACAAATAAACAGACTGCTAAAAGACATATCCATGCGAGTCGCTCTCCCCACTTATATGGTAGAGCTAAGAGACTTGAAATGCTTGGCTTGCTCTCTTGCATAAATCACTTTCTCGATAATAATAAATAAGTCCACCGCCATAGTGGCAGTGGACTTATTGTAACAGTCTATAAGGTTTATAACTTAGTACTGTACACAGTTAATTACAAAGTGTGACTTTGGATGTGAGCAAACTGGGCAAATCTCTGGAGGGGTTGCGCCAACATGTAAGTGTCCGCATACGTTACACTTCCATACGGTTGACTCATCGCGCTTAAAAATCTCACCCTTGTCAAGGCGGTCAATAATGCGGTTGTAGCGATCCTCATGATGTGCCTCAACCTGGCCTACAACGTCAAATCTGCAAGCAATCTCATCAAATCCCTCTTCACGAGCAACCTTTGCAAACTCTGGATACATTTCATTGGTCTCATAATTTTCACCAGCAGAAGCATCCTTAAGGTTGGTCATGGTATCAGGAATCTTATCACCATGTAAGTACTTGAACCAAATCTTAGCGTGCATTACCTCGTTAGATTTGGTCTCGTTAAAAATGTTTTGAATACCCACATAACCGTCTTTTTTAGCTTGATCAGCATAGAATCCGTACTTGGTTGCTGCTTGTGACTCCCCAGCGAAAGCAGCTTCAAGATTCTTTTTTGTTTGTGACTCGTTGAATTCCATCAACAACTCCCTTTCTCTCCAACAAAACCTTATGCTGTTTTGTATGCGATTTACATACTAACACATTCCAAACAATTAATAATCGTTCCCACTTTTATAATTTTTTTGGACTGAATTTGCGCACGTTCAATTCTATACCCTTTTACGAGCTAAATAACAGAATGTTCTATCGAAATTAGCTATTTTGACAGATAGTTCAGATTTGATTTTTTGACAAAACCTTCACGAATGAGTTCATCAAGAATTTCTTTAATATACTCATCACTTAGGCTCTCTCTGTCGTGCTCTCTCTCAAATGTATTGAGTGAGTAAGCCAGTTCAGAAAAGCTAATCTCCTCACTTGTACTCAGTATTTGTTTGAGTAAAAAAGAACGCTTTTGTCTGTGTGAGCCCTCAAACTTACTTTGGGTCGCATGATGCTTAGAGCGTCTTGAAGGGTTTGGCATAATTAACTTTAAATGTGCTCCGTAGTCTAAAAAGGCATAGTAATAAGAGCGGTAATTATCTTGAGGGAGACAGAGTGCAAGAACTTGATAAAGCTCTTCATCGCTCACTTGATCTTGATCTGTAAAAAACTCATGCAAGAGCACTGAGCGTACGTTAGTTTCTAAATAAAGAGAGGGCTTATCGTAGGCAAAAGCTACGATACCTGCGGCGGTGGCTGGGCCTATACCGGGAAGCGCTTCAAGCTCTAAGACCTCATCTGGCATCTTGCCTGACGTATGTTCACTAATATAATCTGCAGCGCGCTTTAGCATCAAAGCTCTTCGGTTATAGCCTAAACCTTGCCACAACTGAAGTACCTCAGCTTGAGATGCGCTTGCAAGTGCATCTACCGTAGGAAAAAGCTCAAGCCAAGTTTCCCAGCGCTCTAACACACGCGAAACCTGTGTTTGCTGGAGCATTACCTCTGAAATCCAGATAGCATAGGGATCTCTCGTGTTTCTCCAAGGCAAATCACGATAAAGTTCCTGTCCTTTTGAAAACAGGAGCTCATTAAATTGTTTAGCCTGTGTAATAGGAAAGCCTGTCTGAAGGGATAGCTCTTCTTTAGAGAGTTCTAGAAGTTTTTGATGCTTCTTAGTCATGTAAAGTTGAGCAACCCTGGCACGGTACGTGATGCATCTTCTCAGGAGTGAAAGCGTCTTCTTTAGCAAGCTCGCTTGAGATACTTGGACTCTTTGCGCCGTCAACCAAGTCCTGGATTGTTACCGATGAAAGATAATTTTTTAAGAGTTTGTCTGCTCCCACCCAAACATGATGAAACTCGCAAGCTTTTTCTCTTGGGCAATAATCCTTCTCACGTGCACAAACCGCTACGCTAATTGGTCCTTGAACAGACTCAACAAGCTCAAGCATGGTTACCTTTGATGGGTCAATATTTAAAAGCATGCCACCACTAGCACCGCGCTGGGAAGTAATTATTCCTGATAATACAAGATCATGCTGGATAGAGCGGGCAAATGAATATGGTACGTCATATTCTTCAGCTGCAGTTTTAACTGAGAGCGGCTCACCTTGTGACCTAACTAAGCCAGAAATTAAGCGCACCGCATAATCAGTTCTACGAGTGATTTCCATAGCCCATCCCATCATTAATGTTACTTTATGTCAGCAGTATCATTTAATAATTTAGCATATATAAAATTGCATGTGAATAATGTAGCCTAAATTCACACTCTATTTATGTGATTAGATTTGATCTAAAAGATGTCTAGCGAGATGTGCCTCTAAGTGATCTTTATGCAACCCCGGCTTCATCGCATGATATATCACAAGCAAGAGGTCATGTGTGGTAAGTTTAGGAGTCTGTCCGTCAATACTGAGATTATTTTTTATCTGATCACGATCAACTTTTTGACTTGAATATGATTTGGATAGTTCTGCTAAATTTACCGGACGCGCCCACATTGCTAAACGTGTGTAATCAATAAGTTCATCACAGTATTCATCTGACGATAACAGCCTGAGTGCAAGTTCATGACGAATATTAGGATTACTTGATGCTTGAATAGTTTCAAGTCCCTTTCTATCCAAATCAAGCAAAAACTCTGGCACATGATCAAGGGAATCTGCTAATAGAATTAAGAAGGTTTGCGGAAAATTGGAAAGAATTTCTTTAAAGCCGTGCAGTAAAAGACCACCAAAATGCTCAGTTTCTAGATAGTCTAGACTCAATTCCGAAAGCCTCATTTGGGCTATCATAATTGGTCTTCTATTTCTTTGTATAAGCGTTTCAAAAAGTGCCATGGTGTCTTTGATGTGTGACTGAAGCAAAAATGGTCTATCTTTTGCCTCTTCAAAGAGGTCACCTATATTAAAAGCAATCGGAATAAATCCAAGGCTTGAAGCAACACGCTGGCTCATAACCATGCTTCTGTGCGCATAGTTATCTACTATTAATACATGCTGAGGCGTCTTTTGTGTTAAAAAGCGATCTGGATCAAACATTTTCTACTTCCAATGTAATATTGGCCAGCCCTTTTGCTTAGCTATATCCTCCATTTTTGTATCAGGGTTTACCGCATAGCCTTGAACTGCAAAATCCAGCATATGCCAGTCAGAATAATGGTCTCCGTAAGCACAATCTAAGACCCAGTTATTCTCGCCAAACTTTGCGTTAGCAAATTCAACTATCGAGTAGACCTTTTGTTCTCCTTCTACAGGAAGGCCATCAACTTTTCCGGTAAAACCGCTTCCATCTACAGTATGCTGCATCTGTGTAGCTAAAACAGCGTCTGCATTAATGTGTTCTGCAGCCGGTAGCACAATATGCATAAAGGAGGCGGATACAATAATCACGTAATAGCCCTCACGCTGAAGTCTTGCAACCTCATTAAAGACATCTTGCGTATACATTCTAATCAGGTGTTTAGTGTGAAACTCGTGCATAAACTTGCTTACGGTTTCAGTAGATTTATTAGTAAAAAGAGAAAAAATGTCTTCTCTAACTTCTGACTGCTCAACAGGGAGACGTAGCTTATATCTAATGCCCCACCAGCCAACTTTAAGTACCAGCTTCCAGTCCATAAGTTTTCTGCTGATAAGGTAGTACACGAGCTCTGAACCTGATTGTCCACTAATTAAGGTTCCGTCAAAATCGAGCGCTGCAATCTTTACTGGATCTTCTGGTGTGTAACTTGAATCCGGACTAAACGCTTCTTTGGTCTCTATAAAATCATCCTGCGCAGCTTGAGCTGGTTCATATGAATTATGTGGCAATACAAATCCTTTGTTGGCCCTACAGTAAATGTCTATTTTATCATGCAAACAAGAATGAATAGCATCTTTACTATTATGACAATCCTAGATGCTGCTCGCAAGATTAGTACGAAGAAGCAAATTTTTGGGTGAATTCAGCTTTTGAAAAACTACCGTCTTCCTGCTCAACCTCTATATTTTGTCGTGCCGCTAGCGCAAGTGCTAAACGGTAGGAAGCTTCACGCATAAGCCAATATTCTGGCGTCATCCCTAATACTTCAGATAAATCAATAGCGGTAAATTCATTCAATCGAGCTTTTGCATTTACAAGCTCGTTAACATACTTTCGTGACTTTCCTAATTTATGCGCAAGCCACTCTTGGGTTTTGTGATGTTCTTTCAACCAGCCTGCGATCTCAGCTCCTGGGGATGAATAATATGAAGCTTCTATTCTATTAAGCATAGCTCATCCCTCCTGCGAAAATAATTTATCAAACTTTTTTGGATTAGTGTTTGCTAAACATATCAATTTTTTGGAATCTACTATATTCATTTTACACCAATGTCACCAATTTGGTTACAGTTTTATAACCTTTTAGCTTCTTTCAGTTATGAGTGACCTTATATTGGAGTACTAAAAAATACCTTAGACAAATCTGAAATTTTACTGGCTTATATCTTATGGAAAAATTAGCGGGTTATAGCGGTTATTAACCACTAACAATAAAAAAGCCAAGACCCTTAAGTCCTGGCTTGCAGATGTAAGTGGCGGGATGCACGGGACTTGAACCCGCGGCCTCTGGCTTGACAGGCCAGCGCTCTAACCAGCTGAGCTAGCACCCCAGTAAAAAATAAAATGGTGGGCGATGAGGGATTTGAACCCCCGGCCTTGTGCTTGTAAGGCACCTGCGCTACCGCTGCGCCAATCGCCCGCGAAGTAAAATATTAGCAATTTGAAACACAAATGTAAACATGACACATTTTTTACATAACTGTTTAACTTGGCTTCAAAACTGCTGTTAACCAATGTGGTTGTGCTATTATAGATTATCTGACTCAGATTTTCTATTTACAATTTGCTCAATTTTTTCTTTTTTCATAAACAACAAAAGCGCTACACAAATCAAATAGCCAACACTTACATATATAAGAGAGAGCGCAGCGCTGTTAGCTGGTACTTCTATAAGATTTTGACCTCCCGAAGCACTTTGACCAATTGTGAGCGTAATAAGGGCAACAATTATTAATGAGCCAAGTTGACGTGCTGTAGTAAGCGCACTTGAGCCTGACCCTGACTTTGATGCTGGCAGGCTTGCCATCACAGTTGCAGTAAGTGGCGTCTGTAATAGTGCCATTCCAATTCCAGCTATTAGGAGTACAAGCATTATTGGCAGACCCTCTATATGACTAAAGATGAAATAGCTTAAGCCAGCGCAGCCCAAGACTGCAAGTACTGAGCCTATTATCATAATAATTTTAGGAGAGATCTTATCGGTCAAAACACCCACCAGCGGGGTTGCTACTAGCATACTTAAAGTCATAGGCATGAGTGCAATACCAGCCTGAGCTGGGCTAAAGTTAAGATTTGTCTGCCAGAATAGCGGCAAAATATAAAATACTCCCATCATGCCAAACATTAAAAAGAAGCCCACAAGTACACCAATACTAAATGAACCTTCCCTAAAGAGCGCAAGATCTAAAAGTGCTTGAGAGCCCATCTCTTTTTCGCGCAATAAAAAGACTATAAAAAAGATGATGCTCAATATAAAAAGTGCCTGTGCAAGGCTCGTGAAGCCCTGCTCGGCCACAAGAGTAAGTCCTAAGGTAAAAAAGAGCAGCATAAGGATGGAAAGAACTGCGCCAAAGATATCTAGTTTTTGTTTAAGAGATTTTGAGTCTTGAATCCAAATGAGCGCTCCCAATACCGCAAGTATGCTTATTGGAAGGTTTAAATAAAATATTGATCTCCAGCCAAAACTTTGAGTGAGCACTCCTCCAATTGCTGGACCTAAAGCAGAGGCAAGTCCAGAGGTAGTTCCCCAAATACCCATTGCCATACCTCGCTTATTTGCAGGAAAGGCCAAGGTAACTAAACTTAAGGTAGCAGGCATAATAAGCGCCGCTCCAAAGGCTTGCACCAACCTCATTACTATAAGCAGAGCAATATTTGGTGCAAGAGCGCAGGCTAGCGATGAAAGCGCAAAGATTATAAGGCCAGCTAAAAAGACACGTTTAATGCCAAAGTTGTCTCCAAGCCTTCCCGCTAAAATCAAACAGGATGCAAATATAAGCGTGTAGGCATTGAGCACCCATGACACTGAACTTGTGTCTGCTCCTAAATCTTTTCCAATCTCTGTAAGCGCCACAGTCACCACACTCACATCAAGCATGATCATAAAGAGCGCGAGAATGATGACAATCATTATTTTCCATGGATTATTATTATTTTGAGTAGACATATATGAACCGTTTCTGGGTGATAATATACTAGCTAGTTACCTTACAACTATTTCTCTTAAGGAGAGCTATGAAAGAGAATTTACCGACTATTACCGTGTCTGATTTGGCACAGCATCTTAATGCAACTATTATTGAAAGCTCCCACACTTCAAAACATGATACTACTTCAGCTATCACTTCCATAGAATATCAATCAAATAAATGTTTAGATGGAAGTGTTTTTTGTGCGATAGAGGGCTTTAAGAGTGACGGACACAAATATATTGCAGATGCAGTTGCCCACGGTGCACAAGCAGTTGTTGTAACTAAGGAGGTTGAAGACCCTGGCGTAAGCGTCTTGCTCGTTAAAGATGGCAGAAAAGCTATGGCCAAGGCTGCTGAGCTCTTTTATGACTTTCCTTATAAAAAGATGAAAATGATAGCTCTTACCGGCACTAACGGTAAAACAACTGGAGTGAGCCTTGCTGCACATATTGCTCGCGTGATGGGACACAAAGCTGCAACAATTGGAACCCTTGGCGCTCAATTTGAAGAAGACAGCATCCAAACCCACAACACAACCCCGGAGTCTGTAGATATCCAGCACCTTTTATATGAGGCACTTATAAGAGGCACAGAAGTTCTTGCAATGGAGGCCTCATCTCACGCGCTTGCGCTTGATAGAACCTACGGCATTAGCTATGACATTGCTGCCTTTACCAACCTTACTTCAGAACACCTAGATTTTCATAAAGATATGCAAGATTACTTTGAGGCTAAGGCAAAGCTTTTTTGGGACTACGATGTTAAAAATCGCGTTATTTGTATCGATGATGACTGGGGCAAAAAACTTGCACAAGGCTGTGCAGACCGAGACTTTTCTTACTTAAGTGTTGGTAGAAGTCCAGAGGCAGACCTGCACCCAAGCTCTATTGAGCTCTCACCAAATGGCACACACCTTGAACTTGAAGGACCAAGCGGCACCATTAGCTTGCACGTTCCACTAGTAGGCTCTTTTAATGTGCAAAATACTTTAGTTGCTGCTGGAATTGCCTATCAAATGGGGCTTAGCTCTGAAGAAATTGCTCATGCGCTTGAACATACTAAACAAGTTCCAGGCAGGCTTGAGCGAGTTGGAAAAGAGTATAAACAACATGTATTTGTTGACTATGCACATACGGCTGACGCTCTTGAAAAGGCTATGCAGGCAGTATCTGAAACTGGACCAAAGCGCATGATTGTAGTCTTTGGCTGTGGCGGAGACAGAGACCGCACAAAGCGCGCTCCAATGGGAAAGGTAGCTGCACATGCAGATATCGCAATCTGTACATCAGATAACCCAAGAACTGAAGATCCGCTTGCTATTATTGAAGAGATTAAGCCTGGTCTAGAGGGAGAAGCCCAAAAGACTGGAGCAGAAATACACTATGAGCCAGATAGAAAGCAGGCAATTGCAATTGCAGTTAAGCTTGCACGTCCAGGAGATGCAGTACTTATCGCCGGCAAAGGACATGAAGACTATCAAATTCTAGCTCATGAAACTATCCACCTAGATGATAGAGAAGAAGCAGCAAAAGCCCTCGAATTATATGGAGAAAAGTAAGGCTATGACTAATTTTTTATCGTTTCAAAATCCTGAAGACATCAAAATATTATCTGAAGTTAAGGCTATCTACACTGATGTAGATGGCACACTCTTAGCTCCAGGTGGATCTTTTTTAAGAAACACCTCAGGAGAGGTTTCGTACGAGCTTGCTCAAAAGATTTGTGAGCTCCAAAAGGCTGGTATCAAAATTATCTTAGTGTCCGGAAGAAACCAAAAGGTCTTAAATGAGCTTGCAAGACTCTTTAGCCTTGATGGATACATTTCAGAGCTTGGCACAGTTATTGCCCATAAAACTGAAACCGGCTATAGCAATGAGTATTTTTTAGGAGAGTTTGAATTTAAGGAAGATGAGTACGCTTCCCCATTTGAGCAAGTACTTAAATCAGGCCTTCCTGATAAGCTCATTCAAAATTTCTCGGGTCGCCTTGAACACAGTATGCCTTATGCGCTCGAGCGCAGCGTTACCCAATCTTTATGGGGAAACATCGATGAAGATGAAGCAAGCGATATGGTTAAAGCAAGCAAGCTCCCATTTGAACTAGTAAATAACGGAATCATTCACCCAAAAGAGCATGGCCTAAGCCTTGGTAAAGATGAGCCTATTTATATTTATCACCTGGTACCAAAAGGTGTTTCGAAGGCAAGCGCGCTTTTAAAAGATATGCAGACAAGAGGCTATAGTGCACAAGAGGTTGTATCTTTAGGCGATAGCCCTGCTGATGTTCACATGGCTAAAGTAAGTGGATCTTATGTAGTGATGAAAAACGCCCTTAAGCAAGAGCGGGTATCCTACGTACTCCAAGGAGTTAAAACACCAACGTTTAAGACAAGCTTAGAGTACGTAGACGGCTGGTGTGAATTTGCTGATGCACTCTTAAAAGCAACTACATCATCTCTTTAGAAAAAATAGCTGCAGAAAGTCCAATAAGCGCAAGCAATGACACTGCTGCCCATATAAGCGTAAGTAACATAGTAGAACTCCTTTCAAAAAAATACCATGTAATATTTCTTACTATGCTTTACATAGTATGCGATGCATAGTATGATGTCAAGCAAGTTATCAATATGTCGAAAGGAGGTCCATGGATACGCAACTTAAAAAAGGCGTTATAGAGGTGTGTGTGCTTGCAGCAATTGCTCGCCATGATTCATATGGCTATCAAATTGTTAAAGATGTCTCTGAATATATAGAGACGTCAGAATCAACACTATATCCAATTCTCAAGCGGCTTGAAGCTGCCGGTAATATTTCTACCTATTCTGTTGAACATAACGGCAGGCTCAGAAAGTACTACAAAATCCAAAAAAGTGGACTCGACAAAATAGATGAATTTCTAGAAAGTTGGCCAGAAGTGCAGAAAATTTTTGAATTTATACGGGAGGGTCGTCATGCGTAAGGATGAATTTTTACAACAGCTTGCTAATTATCTACAGGCGCTTCCCTATTCAGAACAGCAAAGCACTATAGATTTTTACTCAGAACAAATTGCAGACCGCATAGATGATGGAATGAGCGAGGAAGAGGCGGTAGCAAGTCTTGAACATCCACGAGATATTGCCGATAACCTGCTCTCACTTCGTGACGAACAAAACTTAGAATTTTATGTAGCAGAAGAAAATCCTACACCAAAGACCGGCAGCATCGCGCTACTTATTATTGTGCTTGTATTAACATGCTGGATTTGGATTCCAATACTGCTTTTTGTATTTTCTTGTATTGTGGGCATCTACTTAAGCTTACTCGCAATAATATTAGGAGCTCTAGCAATTAGCCTTGCTTTAGTTATTGGTGGAGTAGCTGCTCTTGTAATTGCAGCACCTCTGTTTATGAGCTCCCCACTTGCAGCAATCTCACATATTGGTCTTGCGCTCGGACTTTTTGGACTCGCAATTTTTGCCTTCCTCATCTCATACTTTCTTGCAAAGTTTACCGTCTGGGCAACTAAAGGAATTGTTATATCAATTGCTCACTATTTTGAGAGAAGGCGCGACAAAAAGCGCAGCCAAAATATTAGCTATAAAAAAGTACAGATTAATAATTGGGGTGAGCGCTAATGGATACTAACAATAGACCAGTGCCACCAGAAGGTGCACAAACGCAGCAATATAATTCAATGCCTATACCTCCTTCAAGTCCAAAAAAGAAAAAACCAATTATCGCAGGACTTGCTATTACAGGAGTAGGCCTTTGCCTTGCAGGACTTTTATTGGGAGCAACTCCTATGTTTGTTGTAGGAGGGCCTATGGAGCTTGCCAAGCAAACAGGATATAAAGAACCAACGCGCCAAGTTGAACAATTTGATGCGTCAAATATATCTACCATTAAAATTGATAACGACCTATTTAATAATTCAGATACCTATTCACGATTTGGTGTTACCTACAATTATGAAGTTCATTTAGAAAACTCTGAAAACGGAAAAATTGAGTTTGAATACATGAATTCTATGGGAAGCACTGGCACTAATCATGTGGAGAAAGATATTTTGCAACTAGGAATTAAAAAGCTTTCTTCTAAGAAATTTGATTTGCAATCAAGTAATCTCTATATGTTATTTGCTCAGGGTACCGAAAATATAGGAGAGGACTCAAGCATTGTAGTGCGCGTTCCTAAAGATTGGGCAGGAACTATTGAGCTGCCGGGTGACTATATTTATGCCCAGAACTTTGAATCTAAAGGTTCTTTGGTAACACCTAAAAACACCCAACTCATACGTGCTAATTTTGAAAACTTAACGCTTGGTGGAGACCTTAACATTAAGTCACAAAATATCTGCTTAGAGCATGCTCGTATTGGTGGATCTCTCGAGGTTAAAGACCTTCAAGATTCTTATTCCTTGTGGCTTAACGATGTTGAAGCACCCTCTATTAGTGCAGAGGGTGGAGGAAACTTTACTATCAACAATGTAAAGACTCCTGAGTTAAACCTCAAAACAAACAACTATATTTACGGTCTTCTACCTGGTAACTCTAGTGATTATAGTCTTGACTTACAGGGCGGATTTTATGCCGATTACTATGTTGATCAAAATGCCCTCTACAGCATTGGTGATGACACATATTACAACTACGCTGATAGACCTGGCTTAAGTAAGGATAAGTTTATATCAATAGTAGATAGCAGTATTCTCAATAACAATGCTTACGCCATTTTTGATAGACAAGAAATGGAATCAATGGCATGCTATGCTGTACCTCTTTCAGATATTTATACCAGCAGCCCACACTTTAATACAAAGTCAGATTATTTTGACACCGAGAATCTAACGCCAGAAGATTACAAAAAACTTGAGTACAGATATACCCAAGACATAGAAGGTGCTCCTAAGGTAAGCATTACCTCACGCAGCGGTATGGTTCAAGTTGGTTTTGAGGGTGACAATAAGGTGCTTGGTTATAAAACCCCTTATCTAGCTGCTAATACCATAAAATCTGGTATTGAGCAGCAGGGTAAACAAGAATTTAGAAATAAAGTTAACTATGTAAGCCCGCTTAACTTTAAATTACTCAACGACCTTTCAGATATTTTAGGTATCGATAAATTTAAAGAGGCTCCTACAGAATAATTTTATATGCTTACAGTTTCATTCGTGATGACCCACAGTTTTATACTGTGGGTCTTTTTTATAAGCACCATAATTGGGGATACTGTTTAAGTACCTCTGAAATAACATAAGATGAAAACAGGTGGGCATTGACGCTAAAGAGAACAACACAAGTAATATTGATTACCTGCATGAGCATTCTATTATCTTCATGTGCTCTTTTTACTGCCAAAAAAGATGCAGAAAGCCACATCCAACTAGACCCACAAGCCTCCCTCGAGCAAACCTCTCAAGTTAAGGCAAAGCTTGCGCAAGAAGCCACTGGCCTCAGTGATGAGCAGTACAAAAGCATACTTAAGGCAAAGCCCTCTCACCAACACGTTGTAGATGCACTTTCTACCGATAAGCTTGAAGGCATTCATATCAACGCAGCACAAGACACACATATAAGCTTTTTTGAATCCCCCAAAGGCTACAATGGTATCGCAATCTTAGGCAAACAAACAAATCGTGATGCACTTATCTCAGTGTCTAATTCTATTTTGCAAATTAATCCAAAAGTAGCTGGAGATATTGCGGTATCGCTTCCCAATGGTTGGAAGGCAAAATTAGATGTCACAGGACCAGGCACCGTTTCATTTAAAAAAGTCCTTTTTAGTGGGGATGTTACGCTCAAACGCACAGGCCTTCTTAAGGTAAGTGACTCTAGCGTGAGATCTTTCATTGCACAAGATATTTTAAAAACTGAACTCTCAGGCCTGAGTGCTCGAGAAGGAATACTGGTGCATGGATCTGCATCTCAAATGTCTCTTGCAACACTTTCTTCTGATAACTTTATAAGCATCAGCAATGCGGGCGGCTCAATCTCTGCAACAAATATTGGTTCTCCTAAAAACTTGCTGAGTGCACGAACCTCAATTCACTACGTATCCAATGAAACACCTGAAAGTGAAGTAGTTAAGGTAAGCAAAGAGCGGCCCCGAGAAGAAGATTTTCTACATATATCCTCCACTGAAACAAATTTTCCTGGAAATGTTACTAATCAAGCAGTAACTGCGTTATACTCACAATCGGGAAATGTAGAGGTAAATTATACTAATGGTACCTATCCCGCCTCAGAAGCTTGCACAATAACTGTAAAATAGATGCAGTACAAATTTAATTCATTCAATTAGGAGGATGCCATGAATTACCTCTCAGAAATGATTGGTTTACCAGTTTATGACGCCACTGGCGAAAAAATTGGAGAAGTAAACGATATTGGCATCGCTACCGGAGAAATTTTTCCTCGTGTAACCTCACTTGCCTTTAGAGGACCTTCTCGTACGCCATTTATGATTTCATGGCGCAAATACGTTGACAATATCACTGATAAGGGTGTTTACCTGCAGGTTGCTGCAGAGGATATCAGATTTTCTTATCTGCAACCTTCTGAGCTCTTACTTGCACGCGACCTTCTTGATAAGCAAATTGTTGATACGCAAGGTCTTAAGGTTGTGCGCGTAAACGACCTTAAGCTCTCACAATCAGGAAAAGACCAGCTGAGACTCCTTGGAGCAGAAACTGGTATCAGAGGCATTTTGCGCCAGCTTTGGCCACCGCTTGAAAAGTTTGCGCTAAAGGTCTCTTCTCTCTTTGGCAAAAAGCTTGATGAGCGCTTAATTGCCTGGAATTACATGGACTTACTTGATAGAGACCTCTCTCAAGTAAAGCTTTCTATCACCCACAAAAGACTTGATGAACTCCATCCTGCAGACGTAGCAGATATTATTGAGCAACTCGACCCACGCCTGCGAGCAAATGTGTTTGCAAGCTTAGACGCTGAAGTTGCTTCTGCTACCATGTCAGAGCTCGAAGATGAGTATCAAGCTGATGTTATTGATGACATGGACGAGAGCTTTGCATCTTCAATGATTGCAGGCATGGATCCAGACGACGCAGCAGACCTCTTAAACGAGCTCAGCTATGACAAGGCAGAAAAACTCTTACACCTCATGGGTGTTCACGAGCAAAAGTCTATTAGAAAGCTTTTAGGCTTTAAGGATGAGACCGCTGGCGGTATCATGACCAGCGAATTTGTAGCTTTAGATGAAGAGTCTACCGTTTCAGATACCGTTGACTACATACGTGCTCTCGATGAAGAGCATCCAAGTTTTCACTACGTATATACCTTGGATAGAGACGGTATATTAAGCGGTGTGCTCTCGCTTAGAACCTTGGTGTTAGCCCAGCCAGACGAGCTCTTAAAAGACTTAGCATACACCGATTTAATTACTGCAAATCCTGAAGAAGACCAGGAAGAAGTTGCTATCAGCATCATGAAATATGACCTCTTAGCACTTCCAGTAGTTGATGAAAACTATAGACTCTTAGGTATCGTTACCGTTGACGACGCCCTAGACGTATTACAAGAGGAGCACGAAGAAGACTTGCAACTTGCAGGTGATAACCGTGCAGTTGAGGGCGATAAGCTTATTTCAAACATCATGTGGTTTGTCCGCCGTCAACTTTGGTTTTTTATCTGGCTTATCTTGGGTGTTATCGCCTTTGGAACTGGTGCAATTGCAGACTACGCATTCCTCTTAGCTGCACTTCCAATAGTTCTTATCATCGCAGACGATATGACCTCTTATGCATCAAACTATGCAATTGAATATGCAGGTAACGATGAGGACGCTCCATCACCTTTAAGCCTAACTGTTCAAAACCTCTTAATTGGTCTTTCTGTAGGAGGCTTCTTAGGGCTTTTAGCCTTTGTGGCAATTTCACTCTTCAATGATCCACTACTCAGTCATAACTTTAAACTAATTGCTGTTGCGGGCGGTATAACCATCGCCCTCACAATATTTGCTTCTGGTATTTATATGTACCTCATGAAGGCAAGAACAGATAAGGGTAAAGACCCAGGTACCTACCTCACATCTGTTGTGTCCATGCTTATGGCAAGCGTAATTTACTTTGGACTCGCGTATGCACTCACCCACTTCTTTGGATTAGTAGGATAGATAAGTTATGGCACAGACCACTGAGACAATAGATCAGAACCAAAACCAAAATGCTTCAAGCAATAAGCCTAAGTGGCTTTTAGTTCTTGGAGCTATGGGTCCAGGTATCTTAACTGCTATGGCAGGAAATGATGCCGGAGGAATTTCAACCTATTCATCAGCAGGTGCCCTCTTTGGATATAAAACCCTCTGGATGATCTTGGTAATGACTTTTCTCTTAATTGTGGCCCAAGAATCTGCCTGCAGAATGGGAGTGGTTACCGGTAAGGGTTTTGCATCCTTAATTCGTGAAAAATTTGGCGTGCGCCTCACAGCCTTTGCAATGCTTGCCTTAGTAATTTCAAACGTGGCAATCAACTTTTCTAACTTTGCTGGTATTGCATCTGGTATGGAGCTTTTTGGTGTACCAAAATACATCTCACTGCCTTTTGCGGGAATAGCGGTCTGGCTCCTTATTATGTCAGGCTCATACAGACGCGTTGAAAAAATACTACTCGCTGTCTCATCGGTTTTTATTACCTATGTTATTGCAGCGTTTTTGGCAGGACCAGACTGGGGACAGGTAGCAAAATCAACCTTTATACCTCAGGTAGTTCCTAGTGCTAGTTTTATTTCCTTAACCATTGCAGCAATTGGTGCAACTATTGCTCCCTGGATGATTTTTCTTGCTCAAAACAATGTGGTCGATAAGGGCGCTGGCGTAGAAAGCCTCCCCTATCAGCGCATTGATGCAGTAACCGGCTCGGTGCTAGGTTGTTTAATCGCATGGTTTATCATTATTACCACAGGTACCATACTTCATCCACAAGGTATCGTAATTGCCGAGGCGGCAGACGCTGCCCGCGCACTGGCCCCTATTGCAGGTCCTTTTGCAGAAAAACTCTTCGCTGCAGGTTTAGTTGCTGCATCATTTCTTGCTGCCTGTGTACTTCCTGGAGTTACCTCGAGTGCAGTATGTGAGGCATTTGGCTGGGAGCGTGGCGAAAATAGAACCTGGGAAGAAGCGCCAACTTATAAAACAATTTCTACCATAGTAATTATTTCTGGTGTTGTAGTGGTGCTTACCCCTAACATCAATCTCTTCCAAATGATGGTAACTGCTCAGGTTATTGCCGGTGTCTTACTTCCGGTTCTTTTATTCTTCTTGATATTTATCATTAATGATAAAAGGATTATGGGAAAGTTTACTAACGGCAGAGTGTGGAATGTCTTAACCTGGCTCACTATTATCATCGTGACCATATTAACTATTGCCATGTTTGTACTTGAGTTTTTAAACATCGGTTAAAATTTATGGACAGTCAAGAATTAAAAGATACAAAAAGTGAACTCAGACAGGTACTCAAAGAGCGAAGAAAAGCTTTAAGCCTTGAGGCACGAAAGATGAGCTCAGAGCTCATTTGTAAGCATCTTATACAACTCCTAGAAAAGCTTGAAATAGGCAGCTCTCAAAATCATCTCGCAATTTACCAGGCAATGAAATATGAGGTGAAACTTGACTACCTTTTAGAGTATGCACACAACTACGCTTTTTCTGTACCTATCGTTTTAGGGCCGCGACAAATGGAGTTTTTGGAAGTAAGACCCAAGGTGCTTTTAGCACCTAAAGACCAGCAGCCTGATTTTCTTGCAAAGCCTGCTGCGAAAGCATCCATCCCTGAAGGTTTTAGACAGATACATGCCTCAGAAATTTCTGCTTTAGTACTTCCTGGTCTTGGTTTTGACAAGCAAGGTCTGCGCCTTGGCTATGGAGGCGGATTTTATGATAGCTATATAAGTGAGCATGCGGATGAACTTTTAGAGACGCCTAAAATAGCCCTTGCATTTGATGAGCAAATACTTGAAGGTATCCCTAAAGGAGCACATGATAGACCTGTGGATTATATAGTTACTCCTTCAGAGATTATTAAACCTATTTTTTAGCTTGAGCGCTAAAGCCCTCTGGCTCTTCCTGATCTTGTGGAAGGTCATCAAAAGAGTCTTCAATAACGTGTTTAGGAAAGCGCTCATCTGAGGCAAGCAATTGATGTACAGTTACAAATTTATAACCTGCGGCTTGCCACTTATCAATAATTTGAGGAACTGCCTCAACTGTTTGCTCTCGAGTTCCTCCACCAGCATGGCATAGGATTATTGCTCCTGGATGCATGTTAGAACATGCTTTTTCAACAATCTTATCTGATCCTGGCTTTTTCCAATCTAAGGTATCAAGGTTCCACCCAATTAATGAGGTGATGCGCCCTGATAAAACCTCCCAGTTATGTTTGCTAAATGCACCATATGGAGCTCTAAGACAATTAGTTTTAATATCACCTGAGGCAAGCATTTGCTTGGTGGTATCAATCTCTTCAATCATGCGCTCATCTGAAAGTTTAGTCATGTCAGGATGGTGCAGTGAGTGCATTGCAACTTGGTGTCCCTTTGCTAGAGCATCTTTGCAGATTTCTAGATTATGCTGAATGTTTTCTCCGATATCAAAAAAGGTTACCTTTGCATTCTTTTGATCTAAGATGTCAAGGAGTTGGGTAGTGTAGTGGCTTGGGCCGTCATCAAAGGTGAGAGCTACAAGCTTTTCTCCATCCTTTGGCTCTACATTCATATAGGTAAGCACGCGATTAACAGGTTCTTGAACTACTCCTCTATCAATAGCAAGTCCTGTGATGTTACCAACAACTTTTTCTGAGTAGCCTGGCTTTCCCCACTCGGAAACAAAACCAACAGCGCCAGCGCCTTTTGCACGCTCCCACTTATAAGGGATAGGCGTCTTATCAGACTGATGAGGCTCCTCCTCGTCATCACCGTTTGTAAAGGCAATTTTATCTCCGGCAACCAGACGATAGTCATCAAATTTATCGCCTAAGTCATGACCGTTAATGCTTACGGTATAGCACTTGCCCTTACCTTCCTCAAGCACATCTCCACTTACTGAAACAAGGTTTCCGTACTTTGGAGAAGCAAAACCCTGCTTCACTAAGTCTTTAATGCTTGAACCATTGGGAACTTCAAGCTGTTTTCCGTCAATTTCTGCAGCCACAGCCCTGTGTGTCCACCAAAATGCACCACCAAGACCGCCTGCTGCCAAAAGCGCAAAAGGAAGCGCTACCGCAGCCTTACTAAAGGTTCTTCGAGAATAGTTTGTCTTATGCTCTTTTTTAAATTCTGAGTACGCATTAATTTTTGGCTGAGAAACTCTAGGATGACCACTCGCATGCGTGCGTGCATGCCCATGGCTTGTACTATGATTTGCAGACTGTGGTCTTGCCTGTTGCGTTTTAGTGTTGTGTTTGTGAGAAGAGCCAAAGTCTGGCATTTAATCCTCCTTGCTTGCCTTGTCAAACTCTTTTTTAAAGTTTGAGAACATTCCTTGTGATCGTTTAAGTTGTTTTCCTAGTGCATAGCCGCCTTTTTGTGCGGCCTTATCGGCCTTTTTAGCAGCTTGCCTACCTTTTTCTTGGGCAACAGTAATGTTTTTGGTGGCCTTAGCAAAAGCCTCTCCAGCTTTAGCTGCAACTCCACCTGAAGCTTCAATACTTAAGGCTTCATCAGTTACTGTCAAAAAGCCATCGCTATACCCTAAAAGCATAGACGCAGGAATTTCGATAAGACCAATAACTGCCTTAGAACTAGCTCCATCATTTACTGTCATGGCGTGGACTTTACCGCTTTGAGTATTAAAAGTCATTGAGCCTACGCGCCCAATAATCTCTCCACTCTCACTTTTAACATCCATTCCTTCCCAGATAATGCACTTGTCCCAGTCTAGCCCAAGTCTTTCAATGGCGCGCTGGTCAAAAGAATCTCTACCTTTAGTGGGATAAAATTTTCCGTCTTTTTCATCCACAGAATCAAGTGCTAAAAACACATCATCACGTTTTATCATAAGTGCCACATCTGGGCGCTTAACAATAAAACCTACGACATATTTTCCATCTGGAGAAAAAACAGTTTTGTAAATTTTGCCAAGCTTAGCAGAAGACTTCTCATTTTTTAAAACTCGAAGGCCTAAAACCTCTTGAGTTGTGAGCATAAGTGAGATTTCCTTTCAGCTTTAAATTTTCTCTCTCTTCTATTTTTTGCACACTCTAAAATACTTATCAAGCATATATAAAAAAACCAGCCCACCTACAAACTAGAGATGAGCTGGTAAATTATTAAGCCTTAAGCGAGCTTGAAACTAAACTTAAGCCTTCTTTGGGCCCTCGTCCTTTTTAGCATCCTTAGCTTGCTTGTCTGCCTCTTTAGCTGCATCATCAGCAGCCTTAGCAGCCTTGTCAGTTGCTTCCTTAGCAGCGTCTTGTGCCTTATCAGCACCCTCTTTTACCTTTTTATCTGCTTCCTTAGCAACATCATCAATCTTTTCTTGAGCTTTCTTTACCTTGTCATCATCTACTTGAGATACAACAACGTCTTCTGCCTCTTGAGCCTTCTCTTTAACAACCTCACCAGCATTTTGAGCGCTGCCAGCAAGCTTATCTGATGCAGCAGTAACACCAGCTACTACCTTATCGGCAATTTCAGAGATTTTCTCTGACACCTGAGGAGCGCCTTCTTTTACCTTCTCTGCACCCTTAGCAACATTGTCAGTCATAGCTTGACGGAAAGAATCCATACGCTCACGTGCGAGATCAACTTTTTCTCTGAGCTCATCTGATTTTGCATTAGCCTGTGGCTTAAAGTCATGTACTTTTTGATTTAAATCATCAGCACTTTTTTGATAAAAGTCTACACCGTCATTCCAAGTTTGGTTTGCTTTATAACCAACGCGTTGACGAGTTTCCTCGCCTGAGCGAGGAGCCATCATAATACCTGCAAGTGCACCCACAGCTGCACCTAAGATACTACCAAGGAAAAATCCTGAGAAATTATTTTTAGACATAGTCTTCCTCCACATAATTGTTTAAGTATGATTAGACTCTTATACCCAAATATTTCACGATTAGCTCATTGTCACTAATTTGTTATCTCTTAGCGCGCAATTGCTTGATCAATTAGAGATGCAAGGATTTCTCCAAGCGTTTCGTTACTTGCAGATACCGCCATTGGAAAGAGAGAAAGGTCTGTCATACCAGGTGACACTTCAATTTCCAGCACCTGTGCCTTACCACCATCCCAAATCATGTCTATACGGGCTAAATCCCTACATCCGTATGCCTTATATACTTGAAGCGCAGCACGCTCAAGCTCTGCGTATATTGCCTCAGCGTCCTCTCTTGAACTTGAAAGTGATTCAAGGCGGCAAGGAGCATAGTAGTCAATTGAGTTTCTATCCATGCGCGCTTCAAAGTCGTAGAGCTTTCCCTCTTTAGGCACAATCTCTACAGCTGGCAAGCAAAAAGCATCTTCACCCGAAGCCACAACAGAAATTGCAAGCTCAGCCCCGTCAACCCACTCCTCAAAAAGAATCTCATCATCATATGAAAAGGCGTGAAGAATGGCTTGGCCTAGTTCATCAAAGGTATTAACCTTTGAAACACCGTATGCAGAGCCTTGCTTATTAGGTTTAACTGCAAGTGGATAGTTAAGTATTTGGTCTAAATATTTAAGTGCTTTACCTGCTCCCATAAGGGTGAAGGCATCTTGGTTCATACAAATTTTATGAGGGGTATGTGCGCTTGATAAATCATTTGTACTAAAAGGATCTGAGAGCACCTTAGAGATAGCTGCCTTATCAAAACTTAAGCGACATACTTTAGAAGGAGAACCTACAAAAGGTATGCCCATCAACTCTAAAATTGACTGAATTGCTCCGTCTTCACCATGTTTACCATGAAGTGCGCTATATACAACATCAGGTTTATCTTGCTCAAGCACATCGACAAGATCTGCCGTAGTATCTAGTGGTACTACCTCATAACCCACCTCTTCAAGGGCCTTACAAACCTGCTTACCAGATGAAAGTGAAACTGCGCGTTCGTGAGATGTTCCACCCATGAGTACTGCAACTTTTAATCCCATCAATCTACTCCCTAGTCCACAATAAGACCGTCACGCTTAAGCGCACGATACATTATGAGTCGTTCGTCTATTACTTTAGAAATACGCTTAATACCCTCTGTTAAATCTTCCTCAGACTCATAGCAAAAGGCTAGGCGCATAGAATTTGAAGTTTTATCCGGGTAGCACCCACTTCCTGGAACAAAGGTAACTCCTCTATCAAGAGCTATAGGCAGGAGCCGATCGGTATTTATATAATCCGGTAGTGTAAGCCAGATAAAGAAACCGCCCTCAGGATGGGTGTAGCTTACCTCTTCAGGAAGATATTCCTCACACGCCTGCAAGAGTGCATCTCTTCTACGCTTGTAGGTCTCTACATAGCTTGCAAGTGTTTCTTTCCAAGGAGTGAGTGTAAAGTACTTCTCGGCCAAAATTTGATTAAATGCAGATCCACATAAGTCAGCCCCCTGCTTGCAGAGGTTAATCTTTTGAAGAATTGCACGAGGTGCAATTACCCATGCAACGCGAAGACCTGGTGCAAAGATTTTAGAAAAGGTTCCAAGATAGACCACATTTGGATCCATAGATCTTAAAGATGGTACAGGCTCGCCATCAAAGCGCAGGCGAGAATAGGGGTCGTCTTCAAGAATTGTAATGTCATACTCATGACAAAGCTCAAGTAAACGCTTGCGTCTCTCGAGAGTCATGGTAACTCCGCCTGGATTTTGAAAGGTTGGAATAGTGTAAAGAAACTTAGCGCCTCTATTTCCAAGCTCTTTAAGAAGCTCTTCTAAGAGGTCCATTCTCATGCCCTCATCATCAAAGGGAACCGCACGAACATTAGGTTGGTAGACAGAAAAAGCTTGGAGTGCTCCAAGATAGGTTGGAGCCTCTGTAATTATGGTATCACCTGGGTTGATAAATACCTTACCCATAAGGTCAAGCGCCTGCTGAGAGCCTGAAGTAATAATGATATCTTCTGGCGCCAATCCGTTTACCCCAATGTCTTCCATAAGCTCGATAATAATCTTTTTGGTCTGAACACGACCATCAGTTGAGCCATACTGGAGCGCTTCGTTTTTATTATCAAGCATGCTATCAAGAGCTGTTTTTAGTACTTCTTCAGGCATCACTCTAATATCAGGCATTCCTCCTGACAGAGAAATCATGTCAGCACGTGAGGCAGCGCCAAACAGGTCTCTTGTCGCACTTGACGGAATGTTAGCTACACGATCAGCATAGCATCCTTCCCAATGATCAAAGGTAATATGCGAATCACCCATTACTCAAACCTACCTAACTATTTACTTGTGAGTGAATAAAACTGATTAGCGACGAGCTGGTACGTGGTCTATTCTATCGATTAAATCACTTAGACCACGAGTAGTCGCCTCGACATTAGGGGTAGCGCCTTTACCACCAGAAAAAGCCCAGTTCATAAGCCAGATTGCTGATGATAGAGCTGCCATGGTAAGGGTGTCATCTTCACAGTTAAGGCTTGTTTCAAAAGACCTGCCGCTTGGGTCTTCATCACTTTTTTTGGTAATACCAAAAGCTTTTGAAACGCGCGCAGTTCTTGCTAAAAGCTCAATTGTTACATGCTCTAGCAGGTGGGCTGTTTCTGTGTGACCCATGCAGTCTTGAAAGCTCTCGCCGTTTTCATTTACGCACACATGATCTGCTATTTCTGGAATGAGTTGATATACACGGTTTGTCGACTCAATATCATCTGAGGTATAAAGTGGGTATTTTTCTTCAACTTCTACTAAATAGCTTAAGGTTTTTGGTCCTACCACCACTTTTTTAAGATCAAACATGGGTGTATTTTCCTCTCTAAGCAGCTGTGCTTTGAACTTATACCTATGATACTAAATAGTGAAACGCTTTGTTGGGTGAGAGTGGCTAAAAAAACAAGAACGCCTCTAAGTCTTTATACTTAGAGGCGTTGCAAGTGGATCTAAATTATGTTGTTAGTACTACTAATCAACAATTCTCATATTCATTTTAACTACACCATCGTTAATACCAAGTGCGTTTTGTACACCAGGTGCAAGGTCAATTTGGCGACCCTTAACGTATGGTCCACGGTCACCTACAGTAGCCTGAGCAACTTTGCCGTTATACTCAATTTCTACCTTGGTGCCAAAAGGTAAGGTTTTGTGAGCGATAATCATATCATCACTTTGTAAAATCTTACCGGTAGCGGTCTTGTTACCAACACCGTAATACATTGATGCAGTAACAGTGCTCCAATCTGAAGCGTTGCTGTTCTTTGGCTCAGCCTTGCTCTCACGAGCTTGTTGCACAGCCTGAGCTACAGCCTTTTCTGCTTTAAGTTCTTTTTGTTTAGCTTCTTCTTGAGCTTTTTTATCTGCAGCTGCTTTTGCTTTAGCTGCAGCCTCATCTTGAGCCTTTTTCTCAGCTTCAGCCTTTTGCTTTGCCTCAGCTACCTTTGCCTCTTGGGCTTTCTTATCTGCTGCTGCCTTTGTTTCTTGCTCAGCTGCTGCTTTTTTATCTTGAGATTTTGCATCAGCTTTAACAGCTGGAGTTTGCTCGCTCTCTAGTTTATTGTTCTCATCAAGCTCAATTGAGTCTTTTTGAGCTGGCTCAACAATTTGATCTAAGTTCTCATCTGAAATAGCTTCGTAGCTATTAAGCTGATCTTCTATGTGTGCTTGTTTTTGACCTACACCTACCACATCTTTAGGTTGAGAGTTTTGGTTAGTACCTAAAGCCTGAGGCACGGTAAGTAGGGCAACTGCAAGAGCAAACAAGATGCCGAGTGCTACAACTGCTGCAGCAATCTTCTTGTTCTCCTTAATTTGTTCTAACAAACTGTCCTCCAATAATCGACTACATTTCATGTGGCCTTAATTTAACGCGCAAAATACTAGAGACAAATCAAGACAGATATTGCATTTATGGTGTGATTAGTCTTTGAACTTAGGCCTAGAGTATTGAGAATGCGCCGGCCACGGCCAAAAGATTATGCTCTTTGGCGGATCATAAGCAAGTTAGCTTATTAAAGGCGGTGCCTAGTTAGAGTAGCACCAGTAAAAGTTAAAATCATTTCTTAAACTGACCATAAGCGTAGTAGCAAACTATAGAGATCCAATTGAGCGCGTCAGTTTCTCTCGCTCAAACTATAGCCGTTCTTTTTGTGCATAGAAGATTATAGCAGTAATTGAAAACTTTACTACTTTTACCGTAAACGGTAGATTTACGCACATAGCACTTTCATCTTATATACATTTTTATCAATATATATGCAGGTCAGAGCCTTGAAGCTGTGAACTAAAATGTGAGCTGCGCCCCATAATTTTGTGGATTTTTCCTCACATTTATCTAATTATTTTTGATTAGATTGAGCTTACTTTAAGCCTTAAGACTCTGAATCTTGAGCCTCTTGCCCTTCATCATCTTCCTGCTTTGAGCCCGGTGCCTCATAGCTTTCAGGCGCTTTTGCACGAACAAGAGCAATTCTTCTACCACGCATAGATTGAATCTTAAAATCCCAATCAGCAATATGGAAGACATCGCCAATATGTGGAAGTGAGTCATTAATATCTAAGAGCCAGCCTGCAAGCGTCTCATATTCTTCTGTATCCTCAATTGGGAAACCAAGCTCAATTGCATCATCAATTGGGAAACGACCATCAATAAGCCACTCACGCTCTCCCATTTGGGTAAGGTACTTGTTGTCCGGATCAAACTCGTCTTCAATTTCACCAACAATTTCTTCAACGATATCTTCAATGGTGATAACACCTGCGGTGCCGCCATATTCATCTACTACAATTACAATCTGCTGGTGTGCAGTTTGCATTTCTGAGAGAAGTGGCAAGATATCTTTAGTATCTGGAACAAAGACAGAGTCCCTCATAAAATCAGTCACATTAACAGAGCCATTGCCCTCAATAACCGGACCAATTAAATCTTTAATGTGAGCTACACCCACAATGCGGTCATAGTCTTCATGGTATACCGGTATACGAGAAAAGCCGGTCTGTCTCATAACGTCCATTACCTCATCAAGGCTGAGCTCATCAGATACCATCGTCATATCAACACGTGGTACCATGACCTCTCGAGCAATGGTATCTCCAAGCTCAAAGATTTCATGAATCATACGCTTTTCTTCATCAAGCAAGGTATCTTGCTCGTTAAGCATGTATCTAATCTCGTCTTCAGAGACTTCGTTTCTGTCTTCGGTATTATCAATGCGTAAAACTTTAGCAACAAGACCAGTGGATGCCGATAAGAGCGCTACAAGTGGAGCGGTAATTTTTTGAAAGGTTCCTACCGGTCCTGCAACATTGCGAGAAACTTTTTCTGGATTTGAGAGAGCTATCATCTTTGGCACAAGTTCACCAAAGACCAGCGTAAAGTAGGAAACAATTAAGGTAATTACAATAACTGAAAGCGCTGGAGCAATAACATTGAGTGCATAAATATCAAATGATTGTAAGAGGTTTGTAAGAGGTTCAGAAAGCGTGGCGGTTGCGGCTGCGGACGCACCAAAACCAATCAAGGTGATTGCTACTTGAATAGTTGAGAGCAGCCTGTTTTCATCAGATTGCAGCTTAAGCGCCGCTCGAGCTTTCTCGTCGCCCTCGTCTTCCATTTGTTCTAACCTGGCACGCTTGGCATTAACGAGGGCCATCTCTGACATAGAAAAATATCCATTTGCCAGGATCAAAACAGCGGTCAGGAAAATACTAAATGCAATTTCCATCTAGAAATTATCAACTACCTTAAATAAACGTATAAATCTTATGCTAGTTAGTATATAGGTAATTTACCATTAACTAAGGCGCGTTTTATTTATTTTCAAGCTTTAAATACATTTCTCCAGTTGACTGACTATCTATACCTATATTAACTAATAAACAAAGAGTAAAATTGAGAAAAACTGAAATATAGATCCTGCAAGCACAAATAAATGCCACACAGAATGCATATATGGAACCTTCTTAAGTAAATAGAAAATAGTGCCTATACTATACGCAAGTCCACCAACTATAAGTAAGATTAAACCTCCAGTAGGAAGTGCACTTACAAGTTCAGGAAGCTTAAATACAACAAGCCAGCCCATTATAAGATAGATAACTACAGAAACCCACTTAGGTTTTTCTCGCCAAAAGACTTCAAGGAATATTCCGGCAAAAGCTATTATCCATACAGCTGCAAAGATATATATTCCGCCATGCTCTTGTAAGGTTATAAGCGCAAAAGGAGTGTAGGTTCCTGCTATTAAGAAATAGATGCATACATGGTCAAACACCCTAAATACAGCCTTAGCTTTAGGGTGTTGAATTGCATGATATAAGGTGGATGCAGTGTATTCCAATAGCATTGATATGCTGTATACAAGCGCTGCTAATAGATATACTCCTGGCTTTCCTACAGAAAAAACAACTAAGAGCACAAGGGCTGCTATTGAAAGTAAAGCGCCAATACCGTGGCTTACCGAATTAAAAATCTCTTCGCCAATGGTATAACGCTTAACTACTTTAGCTACTTGCTCTTTTAAATCGTTTTTAGTAGGCACTTGTACATGACTAGGCAAGCTTAAAGCCTTCGTCCTCGATGGCTTTTATCATGTCATCTAAGCTTACTTTGCTCTCGTCATACTCGACCTCAGCAAGTCCGCTTTCGTGATTTGCCTCTGCCTTGCTTACACCCTCAAGATCCTCAAGTGCAACTTGAATGCGCATTTCACATGCATGGCAGTGCATACCGTCTATGTTAATTTGTGTTTGTGCCATCTATTATCACTCCAAGTTTGATAGTTTTTACTTGTAAGACCCATTATGTCCTATCTCAAGCAAATTTATGCCTCGTCAAACTTTTCTTTTTCTTCTCCACTAATCGTCTCAAGTTTAAGCTCTTCTTCTGTGCTTAAGAGATTTTGTTTATTAAGCTCTCTTAAAGCCTCACCAGTATTGTCGTAGCGTGGACGTACCCATTCAAAAATCTCTAGAGCCTGTTCAAGTCGTGCATCCCTTGTATACAAAAACGCATCAGACGTTGCACCGGCTGCAGTTGTAAGCCGTACGCTTGCAAGATCTAAGCGCCTTTGGAATGGATTTTGAGTATATGAAGCTTCTTGAATTTTATTTCTATTAAGCGCTGTATATATCTTAGTAAGTCCACCAGTAACACTTGCATAATGCTCGCCTATAAACCCAAGGCGTGCATGTTTGTAATGTAAAATTGCACTAATAATCTCGCCAATTGCAGCAAATGCATAAATAGCAATAATTATTGGCGTAATGTATCTGCTTACTTCCTCTGGAATATACTTTGAAAAATAGAAATATATTGCAAATGGAATTAAGCTCAGGAGAAGCATATAAATTTTTCTTAAAATGCCGCGCCTTAAAGCTGCACCAGGGAGCTTTTCTAACTCTTCTTCAAATGGAATCTCAGCAAACTCAGGTAGTGCCTCACGTAAAAAGTTAGTAACTTCACTTTCTTTAATAAATGGGTGAATTAAAGAAGAATTTACCATTCCGTTTTCGTTAGCATCGTCTGCTGTTTCACTAGCTAAGCCCTGTGAAACTGTAACCACAGATACCTGCGTGTAGCCAATGCGTCTTCTTATAAAGCCTTGCTTCATACGCACCGCTTGAACTCTATTAAGAACAATAGTTTTGCTCCTTCTTGCAAGAAGGCCTCTTTGCACCTCAAAGTAATTAGACTTTCTAGTAACGCTAAAGCCTCCGTACATAAGCACATTAATCACAGTTGAGATAATCCAAAACAGCACGATTGAGCCCAAGAGCGCAATAATTATGTGCGGGAGGAAAGATATTACAATATCTAAAACATTGGGGTTTTCTAAAAAGTTTTCAAGTTCAAGGATTTGCTTATCAAAAAAGTCATCTAAAAATGAAGAAAATTGACCAAAGAGGTTGAGTCCAAAGACTAAAATACCGGCGATAATACCAAGTGCTGAAGCCTCAGATAAGGCGGTAAGCAAAAGTTCTTTGTTAGTAAGTTTATGCTCATAGAGTACCGGCTCATTATAGTCAAAGCTCTCCCCTGCAAAAACTCCGTCAATTTTCCCAAGCTTACTTACGGTATCAGAGATGCTTGAATCTTTTGCATCTGCCTTTTGCGCAAGTGCCGCAGCAATGGTTGGATCTGCCTCAGCCATCTGAGCTATTTCTTCAGCCTCAGATGCGCCTTGACTTCCCTCATCACCCTGTAGTGCATGAACTTTTCTCTTAAAAAGCTCGTGCTTTAAAACTTCTGCATCAGATTTTTTAAGATAAGACACCTTAGCAACACTATTAGTATTACTTGCAGTTTCAAGGGTAACTTTAGCAAGTCCCAAGATTCTATCTATAACCGCTTGTTCAGTATTTACCGCATGAATTTTCTCGTAAGGAATCTGTTTGTCGCTCTTAAAGATAATGCCCTCTCTAAGTCTTAGGCCACTATCAGTAAGCTCAAAGGTATTAAATTTGTACGAAGCAAAGGTAAATACAAGCGTAAGTACAAAAAAGAAGGCAAGTGGTACAAGCGCAAAAAGCCCAATAGGATTTGTAAAAAACAAAATTATGAACACGATTGCCGTGGAAGCTGCACCCTGAAGTGAACCTGCTATCAGTGAAAGCGGGTGCGCCTGGTGCTGGCCAGGTGATATTACCCCATCTTTACTTGCACTTGTTTGCAGAGTAAAAAAGTTATCTCGTTCTTCTTGGCTAATATGCTTACTTATAAAGTCCTGGCTAGGGTTTGATTGAGGTACCTCAGAAGGACTTGAGTTATACTCCTGCTGCCCAACTAAATTGCCCTTATCGTCATAAAAATTTACCTGATAGGACTTATTTTGTGGCTCTTGTTGTTGCTCAGACATCTCTTACACATCCTCTTGAGCAATACGAGCAAGCACCGCAACGCGGTCACGGAGCTGATCTGCAGTTTCTCTATCAAGGCCTGGGATGGTATAGGAGCTTCCTGCTGTAAAAATTTCAACTTCTGAAAGGCCAAAGTTTCTCATAATTGGGCCCTGATTAGTTTCAACATTTTGAACACGCACCAAAGGAATGACGGTTCTAGTTCTCCAAAAAATTCCTCGTAAGATGTCTATCTCAGTAGTATTTACCTCATACTTCCATCTACTGTATCTCAGCTTAGGTAAGATAAAAAGCTCAAGCACCAAATATAAAATAAGCAGTGTAAGTGCAATGAGGGCTATAAGTACTGGGTTTAGCTCAAGAGCAAAAACTAAGACCGCCCATCCTATGGCTAAAAAGATAAAGAGTACAACTGCGCTAATAATCGCACTGATACGCCATACCTTTATAATTTTTGAATCCAAACTCTGGGAAGGAAGTGCACGCATGGCCTTCAACCTTTCATAATGATTTTGCCTACTTTGTATCAAGCTTATCAAAGCTCATTAACATTTGCGTTTCAATTATGTAACAATTTGTATAGACGTTTATATTTACCGCTTAAGAGATATATAACATACAAGCTAGCTGCAAAAACAGGCTTAAATCTTCAAATTAGAAAGTTATGCTATGCCACTTGTTCAATTTAAAGATGTCATAAAAACCTATCAAATGGGAGAGACAGAAATTAACGCTGTAAACGGTGTTAATTTTGAGATTGAAGCAGGCGAATTTGTTATCGTTGTAGGTCCATCTGGTGCCGGTAAAACTACTGTCTTAAATCTCCTTGGAGGTATGGATAGTGCAACAAGTGGTCAAATCCTGGTAAACGATGAAGATATAGTTCAATACTCTGAAAAAGAGCTCACCTACTATAGAAGAGATAGCGTAGGCTTTGTTTTTCAGTTTTATAACCTAGTGCAAAATCTTACTGCGCTTGAAAATATAGAGCTTGCATCTCAGATTTGTAAAGACCCACTTGACCCTAAAGAAACGCTTGAAAGAGTGGGGCTTGGACACAGGCTTGATAACTTCCCTTCTCAGCTATCCGGAGGTGAGCAACAGCGTGTAGCAATTGCTCGCGCAATAGCAAAAAACCCTTCCCTTCTTTTAGCAGATGAGCCTACAGGAGCTCTTGATTATAAAACAGGTAAAGAAATCTTAAAACTCTTGCAAGACGTATGTAAAAACTTTGGTAAAACGGTTGTAGTCATTACTCACAATAACGCCTTTATTCCTATTGCAGACAGAGTAATCAAAATACACAACGGCAAAGTTTCTGAAATGTTTACAAATGAACATCCTCAAAGTGCAGAAGAGGTTGAGTGGTAGACTTTGAGTGCCTTTACTAAAAATATTTGGCGCTCTATAATAGAGCATCTCTCTCGATTTTTGGCGCTTTTTGCCATAATTGCGCTAGGTGCTGGTGTGTTTGCAGGTCTTCGCATGTTTGTTCCAGACATGCACACCTCTGCCGATGAATACTACGACAAACTTAACATGATTGACTTCAGGGTGACCTCCACCCTTGGCCTTGTTGATGATGATCTTCAAGCAATTAGAGAGCTCGACGAGATTGAAGGTGCAAGTCCGGTCATCTTAAACGAGGTGAGCTTAAGTCACGGCTCTAAGTCTGTTCAACTTTCACTTGAAGGCATTGATATGGATATCGCACGTCAATTTGAGCGCGCGCGTGAACAGGGTTTAGATCAAGAGTTTCCAAACTATGTAAATCGCTTAAGAATTTTAGAGGGTAGACTCCCAGAAAAGCCAGACGAGATAGTCATCTCAAATATTAACGGCAGTCTTAAGCTGGGCGATAAGCTCTCAGTTTCAAGTATCGTAGGCCACGATAAGCCAGAAGATTATTTTGTCACTGACACCTTTACTATTGTGGGCTTTATTGCCTCCCCTGAATTTATTAGCGATAGTTATGGCGTATCTCCTGACACGGGCACCACCTTTACAAACTATGGTTATCTAGGCTTTGATTCATACAAGGATACTGAGGTTTATACCGATATCTTTGCTACTGCTAAAGGTGCTAAAGAGACTCTTGCGTATAGCGATGAATACGATAGTGCTGTAAAAGACGCAGAACTTGCCTTAAAAAAACTTGGACAAAAGCGTGAGGACCTGCGCCAAGAAGAGGTGCATTCAAAGGCGCTTAAAAAAATTGAAGATGGACAAGCAGAACTTGATGATGCAAAGGCTGAGGCTCAAAACAAACTTGATGAGGCTCAACAAAAACTGAAAGACGCTCAAGCAAAAATTGAATCTGGTACAAAAGAGCTTCGGGACGGCGAGCAAAAGGTTAAAGATGGCTGGGCTACACTCAGACAAGAAGAAAACAATGCTAATGCAAAGCTGCAAGATGCTGAACAACAAATTATAGATGGAGAGGCAGAACTTGAGGCTAATCGTCCTAAGGTAGAAGAAGGGCTCTCTAAACTACCTGGTCTCTTAGATAGGCGTCAAGAAGTATTAGACGGCATAGATCAGATAGAACAAGGCTATAAAGCGCTTGATACCTTAGCTGAACTAAAAGCTAAAAAAGCTCAGGTACAAAGCCAGCTTGATGCTGGAAGCGCTCAACTCTCTCAACTTGATTCTGGCATTGCTCAAGCAGAAAAAGCGATTGAGGATATAAAGAAGGCTCCTGCATCGGAGTTTTTACCTCATACACCTCCTACTCCAGATCCATCTACTAATGCCTCTGACACTGCTGATGAAAAACCTCAGCCAGAGTCTGAACCCGACCTTGCTTTAGCAGAAGCTAACAGACAAAAGAGGCTTGCAGAAGCTCAAGCAAATCTTGACGCTTTAAAAGCCAAAAAAGCTGAAGCTCAAAAAACATATGATGCATCAAAGGCTCAAGCAGAGGATGGGCTTGCTCAAATTAATGAAGGTATCGCACAGATAGAAGCACAAGGTATCTCTAAATCAATGCTTGACGCCAAATATGCAGAGGCCAGCTCAGGACTCAAACAAATTGATGATGGTATTTCTCAAATTAGACAGGGTGCTCAAGAGTTTGATGAAGCAAAGGCTAAACTTGAAAATGCGCGCGCTGATCTTGAGAACGGACGAGCAGAAGCTGCACAAAAAATTTCTCAAGGTATGAAAGACCTTAAGGCAGCAGAGTCTAAAATCACCTCGTCAAAGACAGAACTTGAACAGGGCAAGAAAGATTATGAAGAAGGTCTAGCAGAGTATCAAAAGAACAAAAAAGATACCCTCAATAAGCTTGAAGCAGAACAAAATAAGTTAGACTCTGCACGAGAAGATTTAAAAGATATACCAGATGCGCTTTGGTATGTATTAGGTAGATCTGCAAACCCATCCTATGCAACCTATGAGGCAAATGCAGAACGCATGACTAATATTACTGCTATGTTTCCTGTCTTCTTTTTCTTAGTTGCAGCCCTTGTTTCCCTTACCACCATGACCCGTATGGTTGAGTCTGAGCGTATTGAAATAGGAACGCTTAAGGCGCTGGGATATTCTAACTCAAGAATTTCTACTAAATACTTGCTCTTTGCCTTTTTAGCATCCGCCTTTGGAGCAGGCCTTGGTATAGCCCTTGGTATCTATATCTTGCCCCATGTTATATGGATGTCGTATAAAACCATGTACATGGAGCTCCCATTTTTAGTTGAGCCCCATGCAAAAGATATGATTGTTGCCTTTGTGCTCTCTGTAGCAATTGCTATGGGTGCTACCTGGGCCTCTGCTCGCCTCACCCTCTCAGAGCGTCCTTCAACGCTCATGCTTCCTCGTGCGCCAAAGCCTGGTAAACGCATACTTTTAGAGAGAATCCCAATCATTTGGAACCACATTAGTTTTACCTCTAAAGTGACTGCAAGAAACCTCTTTAGATATAAAAAGCGCATGATTATGACGGTAATTGGAATAGCTGGATGCACTGCCCTCTTACTTATTGGCTTTGGTATTGGAGATGCGCTCAAAGACTTTATCCCACGCCACTACAATAATATTTTGCAGTATAACCAGATTGTTGGCGTCGACACTGCAGCAGATCCTAAGGCAAAGACTGCTCAAGATGACTCTTTGGCAGCTCAAGCTATGGAAGAGCTTTACGATAGCAAGAGTTGGGACTTTGTTGCTAATGTATCGGCAATTGCCCAAAATTCAACAGGAGACCCAAAAGACATTCCATTTACCTCAGGCGGAGAATCAGCGCGCACGGGCATTAGCGTACAAGCTCAAATGAGGGATGCTCGCTCTGATTCACTTGATAAAGATACTGAAGACTCAGGTATTATGCGCGATGTTACCATTACGGTATTTAAGGATGCCGATGAGCTTAATAAGTTTTTTAATCTCGTTGACTATCAAACGGGCGAGAAGCTCAGCCTTAAAAACTCTGAGATTATCCTCACTCAAAAACTTGCAGAAAACCTCCTTTTAAGTGCAGGTGACAGCTTTGAACTCTCCCTTGGTGCAGATGAGGAGAAATACCAGGTGCAAGTGGATGACATTGCTAAGTTTTATGTAGGTCACTACATCTTTATGACGCAAGAGAGTTATACAAAAATTTTTGGTGAACGCGCTGACTACAATGTCATATTAAATATGGATAAAGATATTGAACACAGATATCAAAAAGCAAGTGAGCTTAAAGAAAGCGAAGCTATAAGTTCAGTAAGCTTCCCTGATGAGCTCGGTAAAAGCTATTCTAATCTTACTCAATCCCTTGATATGCTCGTTGTGCTTATCATCTTTGTATCAGGTACCCTTGCCTTTATCGTCCTCTACAACCTTACTAACATAAATGTAGAAGAGCGCAGAAGCGAAATTGCAACTATAAAAGTCTTAGGATTTTTTGATAAAGAGGTTTACTCCTACGTATTTAGAGAAACTATTATCCTCTCAATAATAGGAATCATAGTAGGACTGCCCCTAGGTAAGCTGCTTTGTACCTTTATTATGAGGTCTGCAGAGATAGACTACTTGATGTTTATTAGAGAAATTGAGCCACTGAGCTACCTTTATGCCGTGGTTATTACTCTTATATTTACCTTTATAGTCTGCGGATTTATGACAAGAAAATTAAAGAAGATCGATATGGTAAGTTCACTGAAGGCTGTAGACTAGTAAAGTTACAACCTTCAGAATGTATACTTATTTCATGATTTGAGTAAATGCACCTGTATAGGCTTTATCCATCTCATCAATTGAGGCTTCAAGCAGCTCTTCAATTGATAGGCTTTTTCCTTCTACACTACCAATTGCAGCGTAAGGTACTTCATGTGCCTCTAAGATATCCTCAAATGCTTCTACCTTATCAGCTGGTAAAGAA
>JASBYZ010000003.1 GCA_029983705.1 Coriobacteriales bacterium | reverse complement strand
TTCCTGACACCATTCTTTCAAGGTGTCAGCGCTTTGATTTTAAGCCCATTGCAAGTGCAGACATAGCTAAAAATCTAGCCAAGGTAGCAAAAAGCGAGGGTATTGAGTATGAGCCAGAAGCACTAGACATCATTGCTGAGCAAGCTCACGGAGGCATGAGAGACGCACTTTCAAGCTTTGAGCAAATTGCAGTGTTTAGCGCTGGCAAGGTAAGTCTGGAGTCTGCTCGTTCAATTTTGGGTCAAACAGACAGAAGGGCCCTTTATGACTTTAGTCGTGCGCTTGCTGGCCGAAATTCAGTCCAAATTTTTGAGCAAATTGATGCCTTAAACAAGGCGGGCGTTAACTACCAGCGCTTTGTAGAAGATGAAGCTCAATATTTGCGTGACATATATGTGTATAGTTTAGCGGGCGATAAGGCCCTGGGCGATTCTGTATCTAAAGAGGAGCTTGAAAGATTTGATGAGCTCTCTAAAAGCTTTAGCGGACCTCAAGCAATTATTAGGAGCTTAAAGGAGTTTGGTGAGCTCATTCGTGAAATGCGCTTGAGCACTCATCCACGTTTAAGCTTAGAAATTGTTGCAACACGTCTTGCAAACCCAGAACAAGACGGAAGCATTGAAGCTCTTGCAGAGCGTATCGAAAAGCTTGAGCAAGGCTTTGTACCTCAAACAAATAATAAGCCGGCTATAAAGCCAACTGTACAAGTTGAGTCTGCTCCTCAAAAAGCAGAAGTGGCTAAAGCAAAGCCTGCAACAAAACTGCAAGAAAAGAGTGCGCCAGAAATTATTGCTCAAGGGAGCAAACAAGGCGCTCAAGAACTTAAAGACTTTGATGAAGCTCACCTCCAGCGAGCTTGGGATGAGGCGCGTGCCCATGTATCTGCAAAATCTCAGGCAAAAGGCGTGCTTTTAAATAACACCCATGTAAGCGTGAGTGAAGAAGGGGTGCTCGATATTGAATTTCCGCAAGGTTCTGAGTTTACCCTCTCGCTCTTAAAGCGTGATGACGTATCTGAAATGCTTAAAGAATCAATTGGCGAGGCCTTTGGTTTTGTACCGCCCTTTAGTTTTTGCATGGGACACGCTTGTGCACTGGAGCCTGAGCCAAAGCCAGCTCCTGCACCAGAGCCTGTAAAAGATACAGAACCTGAAGCAGAAAAAGTAGATGAGCCTGAAACTCAAATCATCAACACCCCTGAAGCTCCAGAAGTTTTTGATGGAGATTTGCCAGACCATGTAGCTGATATGCTTACTGAGGGTTTTGGTAAGGGTTGGAAAATAATAGAGTAATATAGTTAGTAATTAATTTAAACCTACATCTTAGAAAGGCCCATATCTTATGGACATGAAACAAATGATGAAGCAAGCTCGTAAAATGCAACAACAGCTTGAAGAGGTTCAAAATCAACTTAAAGAAGTAGAAGTTGATGCAACTGCTGGTGGCGGCATGGTTAAAGCTACCGTATTTGCTTCAGGTGAGGTTAAAAGCATTGAGATTGATAAAGAAGCTGTAGATCCAGAAGACGTAGAGCTTTTACAAGATATGATTGTTGCCGCAGTTAACGAAGCAATTAGATCTGCTCAAGAACTTTCCAATCAACGCATGAGCTCAATTGCGGGCGGAATGAATATCCCAGGACTCTTTTAATGAAGCAAAGCGATGCTTTTGATAGATTGCTTGATGAGTTTGGAAGATTGCCTGGTATAGGCCCAAAAAGTGCTCAGCGCATTGCGTATCACATTTTAAATGCTGATGCAGCTCAAGCCCAGCACCTTGCTCAGGCAATTATTGATGCTAAAAACGACGTGCATTTTTGTGCACGTTGTTTTTCTTATGCAACTGATGAAGAGTGTGCTATCTGCCAAGATCCTAGTAGAGATCAAACAAGCATATGTGTAGTCTCTGAACCAAGAGATGTGGGAGCACTTGAAAAGACAGGTTCTTACCACGGACTTTATCACGTGCTTGGTGGAGTCATTTCTCCAATTGATAAAATTGGTCCTGACCAACTTAAAGTGCGAGAGCTAATGGCGCGCCTTGCTAAAGAGCCAATTGAAGAGGTTATTTTAGCTACTAATCCAAATGTAGAGGGCGAGACGACCGCAAGCTACTTGGCAAGACTTATTAAACCACTTGAAATAAAGGTTACGCGACTGGCAAGTGGCCTTCCTGTTGGGGGAGATTTAGAGTACGCAGATGAGGTAACGCTTGGTCGTGCGATTGAGGCTCGTCAAGAATTAAATTAGTTCCTCCAAGTTGTGACGGCGTCCTATAAAATGTGCCACTCGTCACTATTTTTTAGTATTTTGCATCTATGGGCGTTATAATAAAGCCTATGTTCATCTACATACTGACTTTGGAGGAGGTCAATAGATGCAAAGCGCTTTGATTGAGATTCGCTGGCATGCACGAGCAGGACAGGGAGCAGTTACTGCCGCAGAGCTTATCGCCCAAACAGCACTTGCTGAGGGTAAATACATCCAAGCTATGCCTGAGTATGGTCCGGAGAGAACTGGTGCACCGCTTAAAGCATACAATCGTGTGTCTTCAGATCCTATTGAGATTCATAACAATATTACCAATCCAGACATCGTAATTATTTTGGACGATACCTTAATAGAAACGACCGATGTTCTTGAAGGTATTAAAGAAAATGGCAAGGTGTTAGTAAACACTCGTCTGTGCAAAGAGGATATGGAAGCAAAGCTTGATGCGCCAGATGGCGTTGAGGTAGCTGTTGTTCCTGCTACAGACATTGCCCTTGACTGTATTGGCCGAGATATTCCTAACGCTCCAATTGCGGGGGCGCTTGCCAAATACACGGGTGTAATTGGTATTGAAAATCTTAAAGATCATGTTGAGCAAACCTTTGCTAAGAAATTCTCTGAAAAGGTAGTTGCGGGAAATCTTGAGGCAATTCAGCTGGCATACCAGGATGTGATTTTTTAAGATGACATGGGATTTAACTAACGAGAATCGCTGGACATATAAAGAAATTCCAAACGGCGTTGTTGCTATAGAGGGCGGTACTTCTGAGGCTTATGATACTGGCTCTTGGAGAACTGATCGCCCAATTTGGACAGAGGAAAATTGCACCGACTGCATGCTTTGCTGGGTATCTTGTCCAGATAGTTCAATTATTGTAAATAAGCAAAAAATGACCGGCATTGACCTCATGCACTGCAAGGGCTGCGGTGTATGTGTTAATGTATGCCGATTTGATGCACTTGAAATGATGAACGAAGAAGATGCTAAGGGGATTGACATATGCGAGATGTAAAAGTTTTAGCATCATCTGGAAATGAGATGATTGCGCACGCCTTTAGGCAGGTAGATCCTGATGTTGTGGCTGCGTATCCAATTACCCCTCAAACAATTATTGTTGAGAGATTTGCAAAGTTTGTAGCAGACGGACTTGTTCACACTGAATATGTACAGGTTGAGTCTGAGCACTCTGCGATGTCAGCCTCAATTGGTGCTTCTGCTGCGGGAGCTCGTGCGGCAACTGCAACGGCTTCACAAGGTCTTGCATACATGTGGGAGCTCTTGCACGTGGCTGCAGGTATGCGTCTTCCAATTGTTATGGCAAACGCAAACCGTGCGCTTTCTGCACCAATCAACATTCATGGTGACCACTCAGACGTTATGGGTGCGCGCGACACCGGATGGATTATGCTTTTTGCAGAAGATGCACAAGAAGCCTACGACAACACGCTTATCGCCTTTAAAGTAGCTGAGCACCCTGACGTGCTCTTACCAGTAATGTCTTGTCTTGACGGTTTTATTACCTCCCATGCGCTTGAGAGGTGCGTCTTAAATGCCGATGAAGACGTTAAAGAATTTGTGGGCGAGTACAAGCCTGAGCATCCACTTCTAGATACTGATAATCCGTCTTCACACGGTATGTTTGCAAACATCGGAAACCTCTACATGGAGGCAAAGTTTGCAGAAAGAAAAGCTATGGACTGCGCACTTGATCACATAAAAGCAGCAGGTAATGAGTGGGCTGAGATCACTGGCAGACCTTTTGAAGTGGTAAAAAGTTACGGCCTTGAAGATGCAGAGCGAGTTGTTGTAGCAATTGGATCTGCTGCTGGTAACTTTAGACATGTTGCAAGACAGCTTAGAGAAAAAGGCGAGAAGGTCGGTGTTGTTAACCTAAGAGTCTTTAGACCATTCCCAACGGAAGACCTTATCAAAGCTTTAAGCGGCGTTAAGGCGCTTGCGGTCCTAGACAGAGCAGACTCATTTGGTGCAAGTCAGGCACCTCTTGCAGCTGAAGTTCGAGCTACCTTATATGATGTAGAAGATAGACCTGCCACTAAAAATTATGTATATGGTTTGGGTGGCGCAGACCTTACAACTAATATGTGCGAGCAAGTGTTTGAAGAACTTAAAGCAGTGGCTGAAAGCGGCAAGTCTGAACCAGGAATTCACTATATTGGTCACCGTACTATAGAGGAGGCATAAGTCGTGGCAACTATTAAAGAACTTACAGACCTTGACGAGCGTTTGGCACCAGGACACCGCCTCTGTGGTGGATGCGGTGCATCAATTGCCGTAAGACAAGTACTTATGGGGGCAGGAGAAACTCCGGTGGTAACTGGTTGTGCTACGGGATGTTTAGAGGTATCCACTACGCTTTTCCCATACACCTCATGGAATACCTCATTTATCCACTCTGCCTTTGAAAATGCAGCGTCAACTATGTCAGGTGTTGAGGCAGCTTACAGAGCTCTTCAAAGGTCTGGCAAGATTAAAAAAGATAAAGACATTAAGTTTGTAACCTTTGGCGGAGACGGTGGAACCTACGATATTGGCCTTCAAGCTTTGTCAGGCGCTATGGAGCGTGGACATAACATGGTATATGTGTGTTACGACAATGGCGCTTACATGAACACCGGTATTGAGCGTAGTGGTGCAACACCTTTTGGAGCATGGACTACCACATCAGAGGTTGGTGAAGTGCTCAAAGGAAAGGTAGAGCGCTCAAAAGACCTTACTTCAATTATGGCAGCACACCACATTCCTTATGTGGCCCAGGCTTCTGTTTCTCACTGGAAAGATTTAGTAAATAAGGCCGAGAAGGCCATCAACTACGATGGTCCAGCCTTTTTAAATGTTTTAGCACCTTGCCCTCGTGGATGGAGAATTGCTTCTGATAAGACCATTGAGATTGCAAAGCTTGGTGTAGACACAAACTACTGGCCACTTTTTGAAATTGATCATGGAGTATGGACACTTAAAGACCCTAAGAGGCCTAAACCGCTTGATGATTTCTTAAAGCCACAAGGTAGATTTAAGCATCTCTTTAAACCTGGTATGGAAGATATTAGAGCTCAAATGCAAGAAATGGTAGACGAGCAAATGGAATATCTTCGTAATAGAGTGCTTGGCTCACAGTATTTAGTGGCAAGCGAAGAAGAATAACAAAAAAGCGGGAAGGATGTACCTTCCCGCTATTGCTTATAAGCCTATAAGCGTAGTGATTATAATTGACCAGAAAGCTCAACGCTTGGCTTTAAGGTATCAGCACCTGGCTTCCAGTTTGCTGGGCAAACCTGGTCACCGTGCTCAGCTACAAACTGAGCTGCCTCAAGTAGACGTAAAATCTCTGAAGCACTTCTACCAACTCCGCCTGCAGTTACGATGTAAACCTGGATTTTTCCTTCTGGGTCTACAATAAATGCTCCGCGCTCTGCTTGTCCTGACTCTTCAATTAATACCTCAAAGTCAGTTGCTAATCTGTGAGCGGTATCAGCAAGCATTGGGTAGTTTACATTCTTGATAAGATCTGAGTGCTCATGCCAAGCTTTGTGGGTGTGAGCAGAGTCTGAAGAAACTGAGTAAACCTCAGCACCAGCCTCTTTAAACTTATCGTAGTTAGCTGCTAAGTCAGCAAGCTCGGTTGGGCATACAAAGGTAAAGTCTGCTGGGTAGAAGAAGAAAATGCTCCATTTGCCTAAGACATCATCTTTAGTGACAGTCTTAATGTCATTCTCATGAAATGCTTCTACCTTAAAATCTGAAATCTCTTTTCCGATTAAAGACATTTAACAACTCCTTCATAGTTAGTCAACTTTAACTTTTATACTATCTACCCATACTAAAAAACTTATTACCAAAAAATTAAAAACTAATAATTATTCGCAATTTGTTCGATTTGTATCTTATAAGTCGTCTACCAGGGCAGAGCTTTTAGCATAAGCGGTAGAACGAGCCTCAAAAAAGTCAGTTTTAATGCGATTAGCGTTACTGTATTCGCTTACCCATTTCATGCTCTCAGGCTCTTCATCGTGTCCTTCAAAAAGTTTCTCTAAGCCAATTGAAGTGCAGCGTAAATTACCAAGGTATTTAATGTAGTCTTCAATCATTTGCTCGTTTAGGCCAGCAATGTTATTTCCAATTACATACTTGCCCCAGGCAATTTCTTGTCGTACGCCCTCTGCGATCATGCCTCGGTATTCTTCTTTTAACTCATCAGTAAAGAGTTGAGGTTCTTCTTCTCTCAGCTCATTGATGATGTTTCTAAATAACCAAAGGTGGGTGTTTTCATCACGGTTGATGTATCTAATCTCTTGAGCAGAACCGGTCATCTTGCCGTTTCTTGCTAAGTTGTAAAAGAACATGAATCCAGAGTAGAAGTACACGCCCTCTAAAATATAGTTTCCCATGCAGGCGCGCACAAAATTCTCGGCCGTGCGATGCTCCTGAAATGCATTGTAAATATCGCCAATAAACTTGTTACGGGCAAGTAAGTGCTCATCGTCTTTCCACTGATACAAGATCTCATCGCGCTCATCTGGCTCGCAAATACTATCTAGCATGTAGCTATAGCTTTGTGAATGGATAGCTTCCTGATACGTCTGGATTGCAAGACATAAGTTAATCTCGTTTGCAGTGATGTACTCAGACACATTTGGAAGGTTTGCCGTTTGAATTGAATCTAAAAAGATAAGAAAGCTCAAGATTTTGTCGTAAGCTCTTCTCTCGTCAGCATCGAGCTGCGGATACATCTTTTTATCAAGTCCCAAATTGATTTCTTCTGGAACCCAAAAGTTATTCATGGCCTGTCTATACCAGTCACTTACCCAGGTATATTTGAGGTTATTAAAGTCGTTTAAGTTAGTAGTATTACCGTTAATCATACGACGCTTTGAAAGCTCAGTATCTCCCGAAGGATTAAAGAGCGGGCGCTTTGTAATATCTTGTCCCATTTAGTGTTCCACCTTTCCCGTGATATGTGTACTCATTTATGCCGAACAGCTTACGCACTCTTCAACTTCAAGACTCTTAGAACGGATGTAGTAAACCGTCTTAACCCCTTCTTTCCAGGCCAGTAGGTAGAGTCCTAAAATCTGTCTAAAGGTGTAATCGTTGGTAATATAAATGTTCATTGAAGTTGCTTGATCGATGTGTCTTGTGCGAACTCCGCCGGCTTTAATAGACCAGGTCTGATCAATGTGGTGAGCCTGCTTGTAGTACCAGTAGGTATCCATAGAGAGGTCAGGTGCTATGCGGGCGATAAGGCCGTTTTTCTTCTCGTCATAATAGAATCTTTCCATTACTGGGTCTATACCAGGGCTGGTGCCAGCAACAATTGAAGTTGAGGCAGTTGGAGCTATTGCAAGGAGGTAGCCATTTCTCATACCATACTTAGCCACATCTGCCTGAAGCTCTTGCCAGCGCTCAGAGTTATAGTTTCTGCTGCTAAAGTATTCACCCGTCTGCCAGTCAGAGCCTTCAAAGAGCTCGTAGGCTCCCTTTTCTTTGGGGTTTTGCATTGATGCTTTAATAGCTGAGTAGTTAATATCCTCAAAGACCTTATCAACAAAGTCCAAGTGCTCCTGGCTTTCCCATGAAATGTGGTGGGTGGCAAGCATATGGTGGTATCCGCTCACGCCCAGTCCAATTGGACGGTAGCGTAAGTTGTTTACCTTAGCATCTGCTACTGGGAAGAAGTTTAAGGCAATAACATTATCTAAGGCCCTAATTGCAGAGCTAGTTACCTCGTTAAGTTCATCAAAGTTAGTTACCTCAATACGGCCAAGGTTAAGTGAGGCAAGGTTACATACAACAAAGTCTCCTGGCTTAATCTTGGTAACAATAACGGTGTCACCGTCTTCAGTTACAATTTCTTCTGAAACCTCTGAGGCTGCAGACATATTTTGAGCAATCTCGGTGCAGAGGTTTGAGCAGTAAATCATACCCTTGTCTTTATTTGGATTTGCTTTGTTTACCGCATCACGGTTAAAGGTAAATGGAGTGCCGGTCTCAACCATAGACTTGATGATAAGACGAACAAGCTCCTTAATAGGGATGTAGCGCTTAGGGATGTTTGGATCTTGAACGCAGTCGAGGTAGCGCTTCTCCCATTCATCTCCATAGTAGTCCTCAAGGCAGTATCCCTTGATTTTCATAACCTCATGAGGACATAAAAGCGCCCAGTCGCCTTCCATATTGTTTTCTACCTGCTCCCAAAAATAATCTGGGTAGCATACTGCAGGAAAAACGTCGTGAGCCTTCATGCGGTCATCACCATTATTGGTTCTAAGCTCTAAAAACTCAGGAATATCTTTGTGCCATACGTCTAGGTAGCAAGCTACTGCACCCTGTCGCATGCCAAGTTGGTCTACGGCAACAGCGGTGTCGTTTGCAAGTCTAATCCATCTAATTACGCCGCCAGCAGCACCTTTAAAGCCTCTAATTGGAGAGCCCTGTGCTCTAACTTTTCCAAAATAAAGGCCCATACCGCCACCAAACTTAGAGACATTTGCAAAGCTTGAAATGGAGCGATAAATACCTTTAAGGGTGTCTGGAACGGTATCTATAAAGCATGAAGAGAGCTGGTGGAAAGGCTTTCTTGCATTTGAAAGCGTTGGGGTTGCCATAGTAACCTGAAGTTTAGAGAGCATAGTGTAAAAGCGCTTAATCCACTCAAGTCTATTCTCTTCAGGAATAGCCAAAAAGAGGGCAATACCCAAATACATTTCTTGAACGCTCTCAATTGGACGAAGGTCATGCGTTCTAATGGTGTATCTTTGGGTGAGAAGGTCGTAGCCTGAATAATTTAAGAGCTTGTCTCTACTTTCAACCATTAACTCTGCGGCGGCATCAATTTGCTCTTTTGTATACTCTTCTAAGATTTGCTCGTCAAAGAGGCCAAGCTTGCTTTGGGCAACAATTTTATCGTAGTAGCTTAAAGAGTGAGCATCAGTAATTGTGCCAAAGAGCTCAGGCTTTTCTACCAATAAAGCTTGCCAGTTGGTGCGCGCTTTGTTGGAGTATGCCACACCATAAATTCTTCCGGCAATAAACTCCCACTTTGGAGCCTCTTGATCGCACAGCTCAATAGCTGCCTTAATCAAGGCATCAAGGCGCTGTAAGCTGGTTGAATTATCTTTATGAAAACTTTGGTACTTATGCAAAAGTAGACTTAAATCGTATTGCTGGTCTGGATAGTCTTCCTCAATCTCAGCTAAGGTTTGAGCAAGGCCCTCAATGTCGGGGATGTGAGCCACAATTTGTGAGCGAACGTTTCTTTGCTTGCGTCGTGCATCGCGATATAAGATGTATGCTTTAGCAACGCTATAGTACTCAGACTCCATAAGCGCAAGCTCAACAATATCTTGGATGTGCTCAACCTCAAGGGTTTTGTTTTGACCAAATTGTTTTTCAATGCTTGCAACTAAACTTTGAAGATCTTCCTCAGAGATTTCTTGTTCCACTTCATTGAACGCCTTAAGAAGTGCTGAGGCAATTTTTTGTGACTCATAGGGCACACGACGACCATCACGCTTGATAACAGTGATGCTACCAGGCGCTACACCAGATGTAGTTTGCATAGATTTAAGTCCAATCTGTTAAAAATTAATTGTCTGTTGTGCACACAATATATTGTATGCAAGTCAAAATCTTAGCACAATAAATTGGGGGTGGGGTCCACTATTCGTATTTCAAATGTACGAGCGGATAGAGCTCGTCTTCATCTAGTAGCTGTCCACTATAGTTGAGGTGCCCAGATAGCTCAAAAAAGTTTTGACCGCTTAAAAATGTTTTCAATTTTGTAACATATGCATACACAGCTTGTTCAAATATGTCTTCAAAACTGAGGTTTAATTTTTTGTTAATAAATGGATGAGTCCAAGTTTCATGGTCTAAGTTGAGGTGTCTGTCTGAAAGTTCACCCGCTTTTCTGTGCGATAAAGACATCAACATTGAGTGCTTATTAATTTTTTCTTCAAGCCCCGATAAGACTTTAAAGCCCACGCTCTTATCGCCCTCAATAAAGCGATAAATAGTGCGCATGTCTTTAACAGCGTGCTCAAACTCTTTGTACTCAAGATCTATATTATAGACCTTGTGGGCTATAAAGGCATGAAGTCTTCCTATGGTGGTAAGGCTTGAATCGCTCAAATCAAGGCAGCTTAAAATATAGGCTTTAGATATTTCGTATCCCCTCAAACGTTTGAGAAGACTTGAATCTATATCGCTTTCAATAATTGCATGCACCTGATTTGGTGCACCTTTAAGCTCATCACTTGAGTCCATAATTGCAAACTGATTTGCATATACGTAGGGGTGAGCCATTGAGTCAAGCGTAAAGTGAGCAAGAAAGCCCATTGCATAGGCTTTGGCAACAGCCTCATCTTCATCTCTTACAAGCTTAAGTGCCTCAAAAAGTGCGCGGTACTGCTTGGCGGTCTTGTGATAGTGAGTGGACTTTGCATAGGCGTGTGCCGTCTGAGGTGTTACGCTTAAAATTCTAAAAAAGTAAGGGTCAGGACCTTGAGCTCCAAGTAAAAATGCCTTGTTCTCTTCAATTGTGTCAAAAGAAATAGATGCTTGCTCAAGGGATTCTTGAGCCATTAAGTAATGAGTTACTAATGCGGGCATAAGTTATAAGCCTCCTTGAGGGCAGAACAGTTTTATTGAGTATCTACCCAACTTTTAGCCTGAAACAAAAGATTTACATTCTATTAAGACCCAGTAAAATTTAAAGGTATACACTTATAACAGTGAATTTACCGATAAAAGGATTAGTTCAGTGAAAAAATTTACACAACTTGAGCGTTCTTGGATTTTGTACGACGTTGCAAATTCAGCCTTTGTTCTCTTTGCTACCTCAGTTATTCCAATCTATTTTGCAGCTATAGCACCTGGTCAAAATATAGTTGTTGCCTGGGGATATGCTGAAACTATCGCTAGTTTGGTAGTGGCACTTTTGATGCCAATTTTAGGTTCATTGGCAGACTTTCAGGGGCAGAAAAAGAAATTTTTCATGGGATTTTTCTTTACAGGAATCATTACCTGTTTTGCAATGGCGCTCCCACTAAGCTGGCTGCCCTTCTTGGTGCTCTACATTATTACGAGCATAGCTATTTCATCAACATTTACCTTTTATGATGCAATGCTTGTTGATGTAACTGAAGATGAGCGTATGAACAAAGTCTCAAGCCATGGCTATGCTTGGGGATACATTGGATCTTGCATTCCATTTATTTTTTGCATCGCGCTCATTTTTGCTGGCCCAAAACTTTTAGGAATTGAAACTGCACTGGCAACCCGCATCTCATTTATCATAGTTGCCCTGTGGTGGCTTGGCTTTACCATCCCACTTCTTAAAAACTATGAGCAAAAATACTTTAAGGTGCACACACCGGGCGAGAAGTTAAGCCCTTATAAACTCTTTATAGATGCAGCTAAAGAAATCATTGCCGATAAGTTCATTCTTATCTTTATGATTGCTTACTTTTTCTACATCGATGGAGTACACGCAGTTATCTCTATGGCAACCTCGTATGGAACTTCGCTTGGAATTGACAGCACCCAGCTTATTTTAGCTTTACTTTTAACCCAGTTTGTAGCCTTCCCATCTGCAATTATTTATTCAAGACTTGCAGATAAATGGGGTACTTTGAGGGGCATTAAAGTTGCGGTACTTGCATACTTCTTAATAGTTTTGTTTGCAGCATTTTTCTTAAACTCAGCCCGTGAGTTTTGGATTTTAGCCGTATGCGTTGGACTTTTCCAAGGTGGTATCCAGGCACTTTCTAGATCTTACTTTGGAAAAATTGTTCCAAAAGAGCACGCAAACCAATTCTACGGTTTCTTCCAAATTTTTGGTAAGTACTCAACCGTTATGGGAACCTTCTTGGTTGCCATTATTACACAAGTAAGCGGTAATGCTTCTATGGGAATTTTATCGGTAGCAGTACTCTTTATTGTTGGACTTATAGTGCTTCAAATCCTTCCAAAGGAAAAACGTTTGTATGTCTAAAAATATACATCTGCGTGAAGCACAGGTTATGACTGCCCTTAAATGGGCAGCTATGATATTGCTTATAGTAGACCATGCAACTATTGCACTTTTTGACAATGATCCTATCGGAAGGGCTATCGGTAGATTAGCCTTTCCGCTTTTTGCATATATGATTGCTGTAGGCCTTCAATATAGTTCAAACCCGCTAAAGTACTTTAAGCGTATTTTGCTTTTTGCGTTTATTTCTGAAATACCTTTTGACTTGTTTGTTGCAAACATTCCCTTTTATTTTATGAGTCAAAATGTACTTTTTACCTTTGCAATTGCAATGGGGCTGTACTTGCTTGTTGCCCGCTTAAACTACCAGGCTTATGCATGGCTTGCTGCCTTTGTTGCCGGATATGTTTTAGGTGAGTTGTGCAGCGTTGACTATGGTGGAATAGGTGTTGTAACCGTACTGACCTTTAAACTCGCTATCTATGGTCTTAAGGGCGATAAGCTCAATGCTCGTTTTGGTCAAGCACTTGGCTGTGCGCTCATTTCTTTTGGTTATGTGATTAGTCACAGTATTGAAATTGCTGCCCCATATTTTGGAATGCAAATTTTAGCAGCCTTTGCCCTTTTAATTTTATTGTTTTCTAAGGGTGTGCCTGCTGATTTTTCAATGGCTTCAAAAAAATATTCACGACTGTTTTACCTGGTGTATCCGCTTCAGTTTGTAATTTTGTGGGCTATAAGCATTGCTCTTGGCTGGCAAACTTTGCCAAATGTTATCGCAGTCATTCCAGATTTGCTTACAGGTAATTTAATCTACTTCTAAATCTTCAGAAACTTTGAAGTTCAAATTGTATTAAGCTTATTAAACGTAATTCTTTATAGATAAGAAAAAGGAGCGTTAGCATATGTCAAATAATAGCTCACTCCCAACACATCCTGTAATAGCAATTGCAGGTGCAACTGGTGCAGTTGGTCAAGAAATGTTAAAAATTATTGAATCACGAGATGTGCCTTATTCAAAGTTGAAGTTACTCGCTTCTAAACGCTCAAGTGGTACTGAGCTTGAAGTTAAAGGACAAAAGATTGTGATAGAGGAGATGCGTCCAGAATCATTTGAAGATGTAGACATTGCTCTTTTTGCTGCTGGCTCAGATCTATCAAAAGAATACCTCCCATATTTAAAGAAGTATGGCTGCGTCATGATTGATAACTCATCTGCATTTAGAATGGATAAAGATGTTCCGCTCGTAGTTCCAGAAGTAAATCCTGAAGCCGCACTAAAGCATAGCGGTGTTATTGCCAATCCAAATTGTTCTACAATACAAATGGTAGTTGCACTTAAACCCCTCAATGATATAAGTCCTATCAAACGTGTGGTTGTTTCTACCTACCAAGCTGCCTCAGGAGCTGGTGCTAAGGGTATGGAAGAGCTCTATAATCAGACCAAAGAATTTTTTGAAGGAAAAGACCTCACCATTGAGGCCTTTAGTGACCAAATTGCATTTAACGTAATCCCTCACATTGATGTATTTTTGGACGATAAGAGCACTAAAGAAGAATGGAAGATGATTGAGGAGACTAAAAAGATTTTAGACTCAGATACCATTCAAGTTGCTGCAAACTGTGCGCGTGTACCAGTGCTCAGATCTCATGCAGAATACATTAACCTTGAGTTTAATCAAGAAGTAAGTGTAACCGATGCTCGCAAAGCATTTGAAGCTGCTCCTGGTGTTGAGTTGATGGATGATCCTGAGACTAACACTTACCCAATGCCCTACTTTATCTCAGGTAAAGATAAAGTATATATTGGAAGATTGCGACAGGATAAAAGTGTTGAGCATGGTCTCTCATTTTGGAACTGCGCAGATCAATTAAGAAAAGGTGCTGCACTTAATGCAGTACAAATACTGGAGGTTTTAATTAATCATGAACTCTAAGTTTTTAGCACAGACTGGAATCATTGCTGCTGCATACGCAGCTTTTACCCTGGTATGTATTCTCTTTTTAGGAGGCCTTGCATGGGGGCCAATCCAGTTTAGACTTTCAGAAGTTATGGTGGTAACTGCTCTCTTTACTCCTGCAGCGGTGCCAGGCATGACACTTGGCTGTGTGCTTGCAAACTTAATTAATATCCCGCTTTCTGGTACCGGAGCGCTCGGCATGCTCGATGTAATTTTTGGTTCTCTTGCAACCTGTCTTGCAATGCTTTTTATCAGAAAGTTTAAGGATAAGCCGCTTCTTGCCCTCATGGGACCTGTGTTTATTAATGCACTTATTGTCCCAGCTTATTTGCCCCTTATTTTACAGGGCCTAGGTTTTTACACCATTCCATTTACCGATATAGCGCTAGACGGAATTTATCCGCTTATGTATCTGTTTGGATTTGTAACAACAGCAATTGGGCAGGCTGTAGTTGTCTACGTTTTGGGTTATCCTTTATATAAGGCACTCTCAAAGTCAGATGTCTTTAATCATGAGGTTCATGCCTAAGTTTTAAAAGGAAGTAAATGAAACCGGTAGTAATTATTCCGTCATATTGGACGGACGCGATAAGAGAAATTGAGGAGTCAAAACCTGGCTCATATGATCATGCAACTGATATTAAGGGCACTGCAGAGCTTGATGACTGCTTAAAGTCCCTTCAACAGGTGGCAGGTCTTGAGCAGGTTATCATTCTTTTAGTTGCGCTACCTGGTGTTGAAGAAGAAGCTCGCGCGCGAGTTGAAGAAATTTGCGCGCGCTATCCTTCGGTTCCAAGCTTAATTGTTGACTCCCGTTTTTCTCGTATTCTCTCTGAGAGGCTTTCAGGCTACCTTGATCAAGTTGATGGAGAAGCTATTGCGCTTAGAGGATACGGTGCGATTAAAAATCTAGGTCTCTGTGTTGCCTCAATATTAGGACATGACCTCGTAATCTTTTTAGATGACGATGAGATCGTGCTCTCTGAAGAGTTTTTAATTGATGCTGTCTATGGTCTTGGCCAAGTAACGGTAGAGGGAGATCCTGTAGTTGCTAAATCAGGTTATTACTACGACTCAAGAAATTCCCCTTATGCTCAGCTAAGACATGCAAAATGGTATAACAAGCGCTGGTCTAAGCGAGAAGAGTTTAACGCGTGGATGAATGAGGCACAGTCTGGCCCAAGAATTTCTCGCTCAAACATTTTATGTGGAGGCTGCTTTGCCCTTCATGCAGAAGTCTACACCAATGTAGCCTTTGACCCATGGATTACTCGAGGTGAAGACTTAGACTACCTTATCAACCTTAGGCTCTATGGTTATGAGGTGTGGTTTGATAACAAGTGGGCGGTAAAACATATGCCACCACGCCACCGCTCAAGTGCTCCTCGCTTTATGCAAAACGTATATAGATGGATTTACGAGTATAAAAAACTAGAGTACGCAAATATCCAAATCGATCTAAATCAGGTAACAGCCCAATCACTCATGCCATACCCTGGTCCTTGGGTATCTGATGACCTTAAAAGCAGGATTACTCAAACAGCGCTCATGCGCTCAATTGGAACTTCTGAGAAAAAAGCTTACTTTGATATTTACACCAAGGGTATTAAACGTGCAACTGAGTATGCAGAGGCAAATACCTCTAAGTACGTTGAATTCCAAAAAATCTGGCCGGATTTAGTTAAAGAACTTTGGGGAGATGTTGAGCTAAGCCAAGCCTTACTTGACTTACAAAAATCGCCTGACCCTCATGAACATAAAACAGATGAAGACAATGACGCTCACAGCATAGATATAGATATCTAAAACGTCTTTAAGGAGTCTTAACGATGGTCGTAGGCACTGGCTTTATTTTTGCAATTTTGCTTGGCGTGTTGGTGGGCATGCTTTCAGCTATGTTTGGCATAGGTGGAGGTGTGGTCATGGTTCCAATGATTAGACTTCTCTTTCACCAAGCTGCTGCTATTGCGTCTGCAACCTCTTTGTTTGCAATTCTTCCTACTTCTATAGCGGGGGTAATTTCTCGCCATAAAGAAGGAAACATTAATTATAAGATTGGTGCTCTTGTGGGTATTGCAGGAGCGCTTACCTCTCCTTTGGGAGCAACTCTTGCCACACATCTTCCAGGCATTATTGCCATGGTGCTTACCGCCATTGTTATTATTATTACTGCAATCAAGCAGTTTAAGGATGCGCGCCGCCTTAGGGTAGAGGGCGATGATTCTACTACTCAGGCTAAGGCAAGCGGTATCTGGTACTACCTTGGAGCTATCTTGCTTGGTCTGTTTATTGGTACCTTCTCAGGCTTTTTAGGACTTGGCGGGGGCTTTATTGTGGTGCCACTGTTATGCATGTTATACGGTATGACAATCAAGCAAGCTTCAGCAACTTCTCTTATTGCCATTGTTATCTTAGGTATCCCAGGTGTTATTGCCCACGCTCTCTATGGAAACATCAACTATCTCTTAGCGCTCTCCTTTATCCTAGGCTCAGTTCCGGGAGCAAAACTTGGTGCTCTAGTTGTTTCTAAAACTTCTAACAGAAAACTTACTATTGCATTTGCAATTGTTCTTTTAATTGCAGGTGTGGCACTTGCAGTAAACGAGCTACTGTAAGGAGCGCATATGGAATACCATCGTCACGGTTTATCTGAAACAATCCTCACGACCATTGTTGCTATTTTGGTAATGGTCTTGGTGTGGGGACTTTTGGCGGGCGATGAGATTACCTCGTGGATTCCTGCAGCAGCAGTAGGTGGTTTGGTAGTAATCGCATTTGTAGTTATCAGAACAACTATATCTCCTGACCACGTACGTGCAGCGCAGATCTCAAAGACCTTAAAGCTTTCTTCAAAAACCTTAGAGCACATGAGAAATGGTCTAAACGAAGACTCAGCTCAGGCAGTATGTGACCTGCTTTTACCTTCTACACAAGCGCGTGCAATTTCTATTAATAACACAAGTATTCACCTTGGTTTTGCAGGCCAGCGCGCAATAGACCAAGTAACGGGTACCCCGCTTTTTTCTAAAGAGATGTTTAAAGTCTTAAAAGAGCGCGAGATGATGGTAATTACCAACCCACAAAGTCTTGCAATTTTAAGTGAACATGTGGGCTTTGTGCTTGAAGCTGTGGTTATCACCCCGCTTGTAGTGCGAGATGTCTCAGTTGGAGCCATTAAGTTTTACTACGATGCAAAGCCTTTGGTTGATAAAACACAAATTGCAATTATTAGAGGTTTATCTGATCTTCTCTCAACCCAGCTTTCCATGTCTGAGCTTGATAAACAATCAGAACTTAGAACAAGAGCTGAGCTTAGAGCGCTTCAGTCACAAATTAATCCTCACTTTTTATTTAACACTATAAATACCATTGCAGCCTTGATTAGAACTGACCCTAAAAAAGCTCGTGAGCTCTTGCGTGAGTTCTCATTTTTTTATCGCCAAACCCTAGAAAATTCAGAATCATTTATTACCATAGAAAAAGAGCTCAAGCAAACCATGCGCTATGTCATGTTTGAAAAGGCACGTTTTGGTGAAGATACGATTATAATTAAAGACGAGATAGAAGAGGGACTTGAGAATACTAAGGTCCCATCGTTTATAATACAACCTATCATAGAAAATTCTGTGCAGCACGGAATGCGCAGTGGTGTGCCACTTACCATTACCATTAAAGTCTACAAAGATAAAGATGATGTGGTAATTAGTATTGCCGATGATGGCGTGGGGATGTCGGAAGAAAATCTTCACTCCATGGGCAAGGCAAGAAAGGCAAACTCTAAAGGCACTGGTATTGCGCTCAGAAATGTTGCGGGCAGACTTAAGGGTTTCTTTGATTCAGATTCAAGCATGACAATTGAATCAGAAGTGGACCATGGCACTACCACTACAATGAGGCTGGGTGGTGCAGCGCGTCAAAAGGGAGAGGATATAGAAGATGCTTAGAGCGATGATTGTCGACGATGAAGCTCCAGCAAGATCTGAGCTTAAATATTTAATTGATGAAGTAGGACAGGTTGAGGTTGTAGCTGAGGCTGCTAATGTACGAGAGGCAATTGAAGCTCTCAAAGATAAGCGCGTTGACCTTATGTTTTTGGATGTATCTATGCCTGAGGTTAACGGCATGCAATTTGCTGAGGCGCTTGGCAGACTTAAAAACCCTCCCGTTATTGTTTTTGTAACAGCATACGGTGAATATGCTGCAGATGCATTTGCTGTAAATGCCATAGATTACTTGGTTAAACCTGTTGAAGAAGATAGACTTAAGCAGGCAATTGTTAAGGTTGGTCAGTACTTTGCAGGTCAAAATAAAAAGACTGCAAGTGAGAGAATTCCTGTTGAGAAAAACGGCAAAAAGGTTTTGGTTAACACCGAAGAGATTCACTACATTATGGCAAAAGATGATTACTCCTACCTTTACACCGAAGACGATAGATATCTCTCAACTGCATCGTTGGCAAACCTTGAGTCAAGACTTGCAGATCAGGGATTTTTTAGAGCTCACAGAGGTTATCTCGTAAACTTAGCCTACGTAACTGAGGTTGAGTCAATCAGTGGAGGTACCTTACGTCTTACCTTGCGTGGTGTAGAAGAGCAAATTCCTGTTTCAAGAAGAAGAGTTCCTTCAATTAAAAAAGCTCTTGGCCTCTAAATGAAGCTGAGTAAAGCCATACCACAAGATAATTTTATTATTGTTTCTCCAAAAGATCTTTGGCCAGAGATTTCTGGCACCAAGCTTGGCCTTATATCTGATACACATGGCAAGCTTAAGGCAGATGTCTTTGATGCCCTTGGTGGTTCAGATTTAATCTTGCATGCAGGAGATATTGTGGGCGATGATATCTTGCCCTCCCTTGAGGCAATAGCTCCCGTACATGCAGTTATAGGTAATAACGATTATCCGGGTGAGTATGGGCCTAAGGTGGGGTTCGTAGAGATTCTTGAGGTCGAGGCTTTGCGCATTAAGATAATTCATCGCCCTCAAGATATTAAGTCTTACGACACAGACATTGTGATGTTTGGCCACACCCACGTTCCTCACTTTGAATATGCTCTATCTGATGATGACTTTGGAGATACCCTCTTAATTAACCCAGGCTCCAATACACGTTCTCGCTCAAGCTATAAGCATACCTGCGCGCGCATGATTATCTCTGGTGATGAAGTGCGCTATTTTGCTTTAGTTGAGCTTCTTTGAGCTGCACGCTCAAAGGCATCTGCAAGCTTAATCAAAGTTTCTGGATGATTGTTTTCTAAATGTAAATGAATTGCTCGGCGCCCGCGTTGAGAGAGGGTATAGAGGTCACCTTTTGACTGAGCAATCATAATGTCAGAGAGCGAGTGTGACTCTCCTGGTACCAGTATGTCATCATCCTCACTTGCAGAGAGGGTAAAGAATATTCCAGTATTAGGGCCACCTTTATGAAGCTGACCTGTTGAGTGAAGATACCTGGGTCCAATCTCTAGGCAAACGGGGAGTGCAAGGTGCTTTGCCATTGTGTATCTGATGTTTTCTAAGGGAGCGCGCCTGTCACCAGTAAAGGGTAAAAAGGCATTAATGGATACCCAGTCACCTTCTCTTGTCGACTCAAACATCATGTCTAAGATCTCATCAAGGCTCTCAAATTCCTGACCATAAAAATAGTCAGAGGCCTCTGCAATAAGCCAGTCTTCTTTAAGTGCTTTTGCCTCATAAGGTAAAAGTCCGTGAAGCGCACGCGATGAGTTTGTTTTAGCCTCTGCAACATCTGGCTGGTTAAAGGGGTCTACTCCCAATAGGTAGCCAAGCATGGCAACGGCATATTCCCACATTACAAAGTAGGCACCAAGGTCATAGGCACCCTCTATACAAAATCGAGCACAGGGAACGCTTGCATCCAAGAGATCACAATCATACATAGGAGAGCAACAGTATTCCATGGTGTGTAATAGCACAGGGCGCACCGGATAAGGTGGGTTTAAAAGCTTGGGGTCAATAGCAATTTGAGGCACAATGCCCTTGCCGTTTTTACCAAGAGATTCTGCAACTAACTGCTCAATCCAAAGGCCCAATACTCTTCCCGGTTGAGGGCTTAGGTAGGAAAATGCATGAGCACTCTCAATACTTACATTGGCAAATAAAAAGGCTGCAAGCTGGAGCCCTGGGTTATCGGCATTATCCTGTGAGCAGCGCTCTTCCATGCGCGCAGCATTTTCAATAAGTTTATGGATATCCATACCTATTAACGCTGCAGGTACCAGACCAAATACACTTAAGGCAGAAAACCTTCCACCCACACTTGGCTCTCCTAAAAATACTGCCCTATAACCTCTTTCAAGTGCAAGCTTGTGCATGCGTGTATTTGGGTCAGTGATGACTATAAAGCGTTTAGCTGCACGCTCTTCTCCTAACACACTTGATGCAAAGTCCCAGATAATACGCGCCATAGAACTTGTTTCAAGGGTGGTACCTGATTTAGAAGAAACTATAATGACAGCTTTTTCTATATCAATATCAGCCATAATGCGGTGCATGTATAAAGGAGAGAGTGAGTCTAGGGTAGAAAAGCGTATGTCTGAATTTTCTTGAGAAAATACCTTAGAAAGTGTCATGGCTGCTTGAGAAGATCCACCCTCACCAATTAATACCACGCGCTCTAAGCCCTCAGAAATAAGCTCATCTGCTAAGTCTTTAATCTCATCAAGTGAGTAAGGTGGGCAAGAAGCCAAGTCAGTCCAGCCCATAAAGTTTTGGGCAGAAATCTCGGCCGAGTGTGAAAAATTGTATAGGCTCGCATCCTTTTTATGGATACGAGAGGCTGCTTTTTGCGCAAGTAAATCTTCTACAAGCGCATCTTGAGCCTTAGAACTACTAAACTGTGCCAAAGCACTCCATTCAAACAAACAATATCTAAAAAGTAAGTTTAACAGAAGGCGTCTGGGTATACTTTGTCTGTAACACAGATGTAAATTAACGGAAGTTACTGCAAAGGACTTGAAAACTATGGAGAACTACTTTGATTTAACAGGCCAGGTAGCAGTAGTTACAGGTGCATCATCTGGACTTGGTGTTCAGTATGCAAAAGCGCTTGCAAACCAAGGTGCCCAGATTGCTTTAATCGCACGAAGAGAAGAAAAGCTTAAGGCTGTTAAAGAAGAAATTGAAAGTAGCTATGACACAACCGTTAGATACTATCCGCTTGATTTAACTGAGTTCGACAAAATCCAAGGCGTAGTTGATCAAATCGAAAAAGATTTTGGAAAGATTGATATCTTAGTAAACAATGCTGGTATTGCTCGTGGGTATCTCTCAAAAGACTTCCCACAAGAAGACTGGCTTGCAATGATTAACACCAACTTAAATGCAGTTTTCTTTATGGCTCAGTCAGTTGGTAATGTCATGATTAAAAACAAGTACGGACGCGTTATCAACATTGGTTCTGTTCACTCAAACGTAAGTATCCCTTATGGTCGTTTGAGCGCATATGTAACCACTAAGTTTGGAGTACGCGGTCTTACAATCGCACTTGCTCAGGAGTGGGCACAGTACAACATTACGGTAAACGCTATTGGACCTGCATACTTTAAGTCAGAGATGACAGAAAAACTTTTAGATAATGAAAACTTCAAGGGAGCAGTTGATGCAATTTGTCCAATGAAGAGAATTGGTAATCCGGGCGAGCTTAATACCACCCTTCTTTACTTTGCATCCAAACACTCATCCTACACTACCGGCCAGCTCATTACTGTAGACGGTGGATGGACTACTGTTTAGGAGAATTTAGATGTGTTCTCGGTATCGCGCACTAGACTATAGCATTGCAAAAGAATTTGTTGATGCCTTAAACAACAAAGAAGCTTTTGTGTATGAGCCACAAGACGATGCCGATTCTGAGCCGTATCAACTGGTGTTTCCAGGGGCTACGGCTCCTATTATTAGTCCAGTATTTGCAGGCGATAAGCCCACTGGCCTTGCGCTTGATAAGTTAAGCTGGGGCTATACGGTTGAGTGGAATAATAAACCAATCTTTAATACGCGCTTTGAGACTGCTATTAAAGATGAGGGAAGAAATATGTGGCGTGAGTCTTTAGCTTCGCGTCGTTGCCTTATTCCAAGTATAGGCTTTTATGAGCCACATAAAACTGAAACCAAGCCTTCTGAAAAGACCGGCAAACCTATCAAACAAAATTATCTTTTTACACTTCCAAATGATTCACTCATGTTTATTGCTGGGGTCTTTAACGCTGAAGGTCAATATTCAATGATGACTACAAGTCCCAATAAATGGGTGAGTGATATTCACACAAGAATGCCTATTGTGCTTGATAAATCAGAACTTATGACCTGGTTATTTGGGGACTATGAGAAAGTCTTTGATAGAAGTGGCTTAGAGCTTGTGGCTGAGAGGGCATAAAAAACCTCAAACCTATAAGGTTCGAGGCTTTAAAAAGAGAAATGAAAAAGGATCTATATCTTATAGATGCTCTTCAATTTGAGACATGATTGAAGCCTTTGGAGCAGCACCTACCATAGTTGCTACAGGCTCTCCACCCTTGAATAAAATCATGGTTGGAATTGAAAGTACGTGGTACTTAGAAGCAAGGTCTTGGTTAGCCTCTACATCTACTTTACCAACACCAAAGCGTCCGTCATTCTCTTCTGCAATTTCTTCAATGATTGGACCTAAGGTTCTACAAGGACCGCACCAAGCTGCCCAAAAGTCAACAAGGTAAGGTTTGTCAGATTTTAATACCTTCTCATCAAAATCTGCTGATGTTAATTGATCTGGCTTAGCCATGATTCTCCTTCCGGTGCTTTATATAAGCAATAATTTTAAAATTAAAGTGTAACGTAGGTTCTGATACCCAAATTTAGTTTTATAAAACTCAAGCTAACAAATTCTTGGGAGCTGCTCGCCCACTAACATATCTAATACACGCTCTGAGCCAAAAGGCGTCACAACTGATACGAGTGGGTGGTCGGCCTTGCGAGGAGTGCATACCTCACCAATAATGGCGGCATCCTTTCCAAGTGGATTTGCCCTCATGGCTTCAAGCGCAGCCTCAGCTTCCTCTGCGTCAACTATGCATACCATCTTTCCTTCATTGGCTACCTGGTATACATCGTAGCCAAGCATGTCGCAGGCAGCGCGCACCTCGTCTTTAACGGGAACTTTTTCTTCATAAATTTTGATGTCTTGACCACACTGATCAGCAAACTCATTTAAGGTAGATGCAAGACCACCACGCGTTGGGTCTCTAAATGCCTTTACCTTTGAGCAAGATTTAAGCACATCAGCAATCAGATGATTAAGAGGTGCTGCATCAGAGGTAATCGTGGTGCTAAAAGAGAGCTCTTCTCTGCATGAGATAATTGCAATGCCGTGGTCTCCTAAGGTACCTGAAACCAGTACCTTATCGCCCGCTTTAATATTGTGACCAGATAGATTTCTACCAGGCTCAATAATGCCAATACCAGAGGTGTTAATAAAGAGCTTGTCGGCCTTACCGCGCTCAACTACCTTGGTGTCTCCGGTAACAATTTTTACTCCGGCTTCTTTTGCAGCCTTTGCCATTGATGCAATAACTTCTTTGAGCTCAGATATGGCAAGTCCCTCTTCCAAAATAAAGCCACAGCTTAAATAGAGGGGAGTAGCTCCTGCAGTTGCCACATCATTTACGGTGCCGCAAATTGCCAAACGTCCAATGTCTGCTCCGGGAAAAGAAATTGGAGATACTACAAAAGAATCGGTTGAAAAACTCAGTGAGCTTCCCGGTTTAATGTGATCTAAAGAGAGCTTGGCTGCGTCATCACCCTGAAGGAGGATGTCTGAGCCATATCCCTCATAAAACAAGTCATCAATAATTTCTTTCATCATGACCCCGCCCGAACCGTGGGCAAGTAAGACGGTCTGTTCTTTTTTCATGACTTCCTATCCAATATCTCTGTATCTGTAAGCTGCAGAACATGAACCCTCAGATGAAACCATGCAAGGTCCAATAGGGTTTTGAGGTGTGCAAGCTCTATCAAAAAGCGGGCACTCACTTGGGTGCATGTGTCCGCGCAAAATTTCTCCGCACTTACATCCCTTGTGCTCTTTTGTTGGCTCTGGCTTAACATCGCTAAAGCGTTTTCTGGCATCAAGGTATGCGTAGGTATTACTAAAGTCAAGGCCTGACTTTGGAATCATGCCAAGACCTCTCCACTCAACATCTACCTCGTCAAAGACCTCTGAGATAATGTTTTGAGCAGCAATGTTTCCCTCGTCTCTCACGCCGCGAGTGTAGGCGTTTTTAATAGCTGGCCTATCATGTTTTACCATGTCAACTAGCTCGTATATGCCAAGTAAAATATCAAGAGGCTCAAAACCAGTTACCACTCCTGGGATGTGATAGGTATCTGCCAAAAAGTAGTAAGGTTTGATGCCGGTAATAACTGAGACGTGGCCCGGCAAAATAAGTCCATCAAGGCCCAATTCTTTATCGTTAACAATAGCCTCGAGTGCATTTGGCATGGTTTTGTGTACTGAGAGAACCGAGAAGTTTTCTAGTCCCTCTTCGTGTGCCTCAATTGCGGCTGACGCAACAATAGGGGCTGTGGTCTCAAAGCCAACGCCTGCAAAAACAACTTCTTTTTCTGGATTATCCTTAGCAATCTGAATTGCATCAAGAGGGCTATAGCACACGCGCACATCTGCACCCTTGGCCTTCTCTTTTGCAAGCGAGGTAGAAGAGCCAGGCACGCGCATCATATCGCCAAAGGTGGTAAGAATGATGTCTTCCTCTTTTGAAAGAGCAATTGCCATGTCAAGATCTTTGTTTGCGCTTACGCAAACTGGGCATCCTGGGCCAGAAAGAAGAGTGATATTTTTTGGAAGCAAGCTTCTAAAACCGTAGCGAGCAATTGATACGGTATGGGTACCGCACACCTCCATGAAGGTGTACTGCTTGCCTTCTGCTAAATCTTCAAGTCGTTTAAGTGTTTCTTTGGTAAGCTCAGGATTTTTGAAAACAGATAAATCCATAGACATTAAGCAAGACCTGCTTGAGTTTGTTCAATCTCATCAATTTCTTTGAGCAAGTCTAAAGTTTCTTTAGCTGCGTCTTCGGTAATAACTTCAATCGAAAAACCTGCATGCATCAAAATGTAGTCGCCCACTTGAGCGTCAGGGGTAAGGCGAGTAGAAATCTCACGCTCCACACCCATCACATTTACTTTTGCAAGTTTAGTAACAGTATCATGCTCAGTAATCTGAGCCGGAATTGCTAGGCACATTGTGCGCTCTCCTCATTATGGTAACTGTGCAAGAGCAAAGCAGATCTGACCATACGAAATCCCACCGTCATTTGCAGGAAGTGCCCTGTTGGTAAGCACTGTAAGCCCTGCCTCTGTAAGCCCTGCACTCATCTCTTCAAGTAATAGCCTATTCATAAAACAACCGCCGCTTAAGGCTATAGTCTTTATAGTATAATCCTTTGAAAATTTTATGAGGTATCGATTAAAACTACTAGAAATCCCCTTATGAATTTTATAGGCAATCGCTTTTACATCTGTCCCAGCTTCCATATCATCTAAAACGGCACGTATAAGCGGGCGATAATCAAGCTCTTCACCTTTAAGTTCAAGTGAGTATACCTCAAAAGATTTATCTGTATCAATTTGTTGGCGAGAAGCTCTTGGCAGTTTGTGTGCAAAAGCTTCTAAAACAATTGCAGCTTCCCCCTCATATGTTGTCTGGGGACACAGTCCCAAAAGGGCACTTACTGCATCAAAAAGTCTTCCGGCACTACATGAGCTTGGGGTATTAATGTTTGCCTTGACCATACCGCACAAAAGCTTATAAGTTTCTTGTGGTAAGTTCTCTAGGTAGCGCTTTGCTGCAGGGTGATTTTGGAAATCTGTATCATGCAAAACAAAGGCTGCAATTCTCCACGGCTCTTTTATCGCAGCGCTTCCGCTTGGAAGTTTTAGGTGGCGCAGGTGACAAAGCCTCTCTAGCTTCTTATAATCGCCTACAAAAATCTCTCCACCCCATAGCGTGTTATCGTCTCCAAGGCCAGTGCCATCTAAGGCAACTCCAAGTACCTTTTCTTTACAGGCGTGCTCAGCTAAAACAGAGGCAATATGTGCGCTGTGGTGCTGGATTAAGGTCCTTTGTAAGTTTTCTTTTTTGCCGCGCTCAAGTGCATACTTACTGGAGAGATATTCTGGATGCATATCTTGGGTTATGATGTCTGGGCTGTAGTTAAGCAGACGCTCATAGGCTTCAATACGCTCTTCAAAGGTTTGTAGGGTTGCAAGGTTTTCTAAGTCTCCAATATGCTCACTTACAAAAGAGGTGTTATGTCGTGAGAGGGTAAAGGTGCTCTTTTGTTCTGGTCCCACGCCTAAGATGAGAGCGTCTTTTTGAAGGTGTTCAGGTATCTCAAAGGGTCCAGGGGCATATCCTCTTGCGCGCCTAATCATAGTAAGTTTGCCGTCTAGCACACGCACAACTGAGTCATCAATTCTTTGAAGTATAGGGCGGTCATGTATAAGGTAGGCATCTGCAATATGTGAGAGCTTCTCAAAGGCCTCATCTTCATCTTTAACAAGCGGCTCTTCACTAATGTTTGCACTTGTCATCACCAAAGGACGCTTAACTAAATCCAAAAGTAGGTGGTGAAGTGGGGTGTAGGGAAGCATGACGCCAAGCTCTACCAGCTCTCCGTATACCTCAGATGCAAGTGCACGCTTCGGGTTTCCGGCTTGAGGCACCTCTTGGTCAATTCCTAAAAGTTTTAAGAGCACTATTGGTCTAATAGTTCCGCTTAAAACTTCTTCTTCAAGATTATTTACAGAAGCATAGTCTTTGACCATTTCAAGATTTGGCATCATTACTGCAAGTGCCTTATTGCTGCGCTTTTTTCGCTCGCGCAGCGCTTGTACCGCTTTACTGTTTGTAGCATCACAGGCAAGGTGGTAGCCACCAAGTCCTTTAATAGCTATAACTTTGCCCTCAATTAAGGCATCTGCACAGCGCTCTAAAATAGCATCACTTTCGCGCCTTCTGTCTGCTAGCTCTGAAGCACTTACGCTGAGGTGCTCTGTATCTTCAATCCACTCAACTTGAGGCCCACACATAAAGCAAGCGTTAGGCTGGGCATGGTGTCTGCGACTTAGATATGAATCATATTCTGCCTGGCACTCAGGACACATCTTAAACTTTGACATGGAGGTCTGAGCCCTGTCATAGGGTAGGTGGTGGATTACCGTGTATCGAGGTCCGCAGTCTGTGCAATTGGTAAAAGGGTAGTGATACCTGCGATTTTCTGGATCAAAAAAGTCTTCACAGCAGTTTTTGCAGGTAGCAATATCTGGAGAAACAAAGGCAGGAGCCTTTTCATGAGCATCGGATTCTTTGATGTAGAAATCTTTAGCTGCTTTGTCTTCGTCTTCTATCTTTGACGAGTAACTTTCGTAGTGTTCAATGCGCGCCTGAGGAGGAAATCCACTTTTCAGGCGCGCTTCAAAATCATCAAGTGCATCAGTGCTGCCAAGGGCATGAATGTGCACACCCCCAACAGAGTTTAAAACCCAACCCTTAATATTTGCAGCTATTGCATGGCGCATAATGGTTGGGCGCATGCCCACCCCTTGCACAATACCCGTGATTTTTATGTCTCGTGCGTGCATGGTGTAGACCTATCTATGTTCTAAACTAAGTTTACGCTTGCTGACCCAAGTTCTTGGTCGTCCTTATCGATAATATCGCCAAGCTCATCAAGCTTTGCGCGAACATCATCAAGCATTTGCTGAACTTCGCCAAGCTCTTTTTGGCTGCGCTCAAATTGAGCATTTTCTGCCATGTGATACATTCTGTGAGTCCAGCGTCTGGTGAGCGCGATGGTCTCATCAATTTGAGTGATGGTGTCTTTGAGTTGAGAAGTGTTAACGCCGTTAGTGCACATATCAATCCTTTCTTATAACACTACGCCATCTGATGGAGTGTTTAGTATTTTATCTCTTTCGTTGTTAATTTGCTGGATAAAAGACTGCGATGAGCTTACGTATTGCTCAAGCTCGGGGTTGTCTTTGGCAAGGCTAATTACCTTTTCAAAGAGCTGCTGAGCTGCATCGTAGTCTCGTCTACCCTGCATGTATACAATACCAAGATAATAATTTGCTTCAACGTTATCTGAGTCTAGGGTAAGCGCTTTGCTCAAAGTAGAGATTGCTTTATCCGTTGAACCTGAATAGAAGGACAAAATACCCATCTTATTGAGGGAATCTTTGTCATCAGGTTTAATTTCAAGCTTTCTTTCAAAGTACTCTGTTCCTCTGTTTGCATACGTTACCGCAGTTGCGGGGTCTTCCTTTACCGTTTTTTGGTAGAGGTCAAAGTAAGCGTTACCAACGGTGGTAAGCGCTGCCGTATTTTGTGGCTGAGTTTGCAAGAGTAGAAGCGCATCAATAATAGTTGCCTGGTCTTGGGCCACAAAGTTTCTATACTCTGATGGAAGCGAGGTTAGAGTTGGGGTTTCTGGTCGCTTGTCACCGGCAAGCTGCAAGAGCAAAAAGAGGGTGGCTAAAAATATTGCGAGAGCCACCATTAAAATCGTGAGCGGTGTTTTATATTTCTGGAACGGTTTTACGATATATTTTTTGGTAAAGGTCGAGTTAAGCTCATCGTTATGCCTTAGGACTGCAAGGCCATAAGACTGTGCTTTAAGTAACATATTTAAGTCAGAAGTTACCAAAATGACGTGGCGACCCTTGCCGCCTTCTGCCATCTCTTCTTCTTGAAGACGAACAGCTTGGGCAACAATTCTGTCATCAGGGCTTTTTGCCGATAAGCCCTCCGGCATATTTTGGCGCACATCACTGTAGAGGACGTGAAGCTCTCCACCTTGCGGAAGTTTGACGCCTTCAATTAAGGACTTACCTTCAGATAATTCAAAGAGCATACGAGAAAACTCACGTCCGTTAAAACGGGTATCTGCGTCTGCGCGCCCAATTTTTATTTTGTCTACCTCGGCTAATACGGTATCAGCTACCGCCACGAGCTTATCGCCATAGGTATTTAAGACATCTGGATCAGTTAAAATTACATTAGTATCCAAGACAAATATGTAATCTTCTGGGCTACGTTCTGTCATCGTGTTTGTCCTTAGCGTCTCTACTATTGTGGTGATGCCCATGATAATAGATATGCTCATCATCAATTAAGCTGGAGTTTGACTCCTCAGGAGCATCAAAAAACTCAAGCGCTTCTGGGGCATCCGGCTTTAATACCACCAAATCTTCCAAAAGACCCGCTTTGATATCTCCAAGCTCAGAATCTATCTCTTCATCATGTATTGGTAGCGTACCATGTGTCTGTCTTAGACGTCTGCGCATGAACATGATAAGAATAAGAAAAACAAGGGAGATTAACAAAAGCACTAATATAATATCAAGTCTTAAGGCATCAATTGCGAATGCTTCTTCTTTTACTAAAAAATCCCCGGCATACAGATCAACATAGAGGGTGTGCTCAAGTACGTTTGACTGGGTGAAGGCAACCGGAATTGAGACATAGTTTTCACCGGTAAGCGTGGATACCTTAACGTTTTGGTAGTATTCGGGCTCTTTTACGCTCAGAGAAGGGCCTCCGTGGGCCTTAAGGGTAAAGTGCAAAATCTCAGGCGTATGAGATACCACCTGAATAGGTACAGACCCGCTTGCATTTTTAATCTGGTTATTTTGGGTGGTAATTTTAATGCTTGCCACCAGCTCTTCAAGGTATCCCTTAGTTTCGTTTAAGAGCTGATGGCGATAATTAATTGTTTTGGTATCAAGCATTACCAAAGACATTGATTGAGCGTGAATCATATTAAGAGAGAGCTCATCAATCTTTCTTTTGTCATTATTCTTTCTGTGGGTGTCAATCATATTGGCATACATATGAAAGAGGGTATTTGCCTGCTTATAGTCTTTAAAGTAGCTGGAATACTGGGTTGAAGGTAAATGTGAGCTGTCAACGGTTGCCTCAGCTTTGTGCGCGCTCATAGATCCCACAAGCTCGCTTAGTGAAACAAACTTTATCCAGCCCTGGTTGTTTCCGCGCTTGATGGTAGATATTGCCTTATCTTTTGTAGTTTCATCAAGGCCTAAGTGCTGTTCAATAATTAATCCGTCATCAGTGTAGGAATCGCGGTTTAAGTAGTGCTTAAAGCTCTCTTCAAACATGAGCGCCTCAGGTTTTGTAGCCTGTGCCTGCTCATACTCTTCTGAAGGAACAATAAGTTTTAAGTTGGGAGCCTCCTCTGTGTAGCCAAGTGCAGAAAGTTTGTTGTCAAAAGGCTCACTAAAATTGAGCTGACTTTTGTGCACAAGAGCGTAAGGCACCTCGTTTCGCTCCAAAATTTTGAGGCTCTCTGGGCTCACGTCAACTTTTTCTGGCGCATATATTAAGTTACCAGGGCTTTGCACGGCTGGCCGGCCATCAAAGACACTTGCCGGATTAAACTGCAGGTGTTCAAGGTAGTTACTATGGCTGTCATTCATAAGCGCAAGCGAGGGATTAGAGTATCCCTGCCAGGAAAGCTGCAGTCTCCCGTGGTCTACATTATTTTTAATGTCAGATATAAGCTCATGGTATAAAATCTGCTTGCTTTCTGTTAAAGGTGAAGGGTGATCTGGATCTAAGTTTGCAAGGTAGGTCCAGTCTTTTGCTGTGACATACGGAAGCGATAAGGTCATGCGCGCATCTTTGTGCACTGAAAGCTCACTTAAGACATCAAGTAAGTTTTGGGCGATAGGCTCATAGTGTTCTATAAGATCAGTAAGTGGAGTTTCATCTGGACTTACAAGTGGCGGCATAGATATGGTAAGTACAAGAGCAGTTTGAAGGGGTACTCGCACCTCATCGTAGACATAAATAACAAAGCTTTGCTCATAGGTATCCACACTCATTTTGTGTGCGTTTGAGATAGACACCTCAAGTGTGTAGAGACCAGGCTTTAGCACTACAGGAGCATTTACCTGGTTTTTAAGGTAAATACCTTGAGCTAAATCTTCTGCTTTAAGCTCTGCTCCATAAAGAGGTATTGAGTAGTCTGCAAGCTCTTTATCTTCACTAAAGCGTTCATGAATTACTTTTTGAGATACGACCTTGCCCTCAGAGTCTTTAAGGGTAAGCGAAGTTTGAGCTGAAACACTAGACTGCGTGAGTTCAAAGCTTACGTGTGCAAAGAGTGCTTCGTGTGCGGGGTGTGAGCCAGAAACAAAAATACTCACCGGCATATCTGAGTTTGTTTTGGCTGGAGTGGGAGATAGGGCATAATTAGTATCAAGCGCACTTGCAAAGGCTGGGCGCGCTGGAATAAGAGCTATAAGACACAGGATGATGAAGGCAGCAAGGGCGCTGCAAAAAAGATGTGCATATCGTTTAGCATGAGGCATATCTTTCATCCTTATAGATATAAGAGTTAAGCTACAAGCTTATACTACTAAAAAGAGTATAAAAAGAGTGAAGGTAAATCTATGACCACAAACAAAAATGATGAAAGTTGGGCTTATGCGGCTCAACTTAGCGATGAGCTCAAAGATTTAACTGATACCGGAGTGCTTTTGGGCGGCAGCATTCCTGCTGAAGTCTTATTTATTAGTAGCGCACTTAAAGATGCTCCAGAAAGTCAAAATTTAATTGAGCCAGATGCGTTAGATGCCTTAGAAAAATCTCTTGATGCGCTTGGCTATTTAGAAAACTCATACACTATTTTATCCAGTGTAAGCCTTGGACCTGATAATGTGGCCCTTGATTTGCCCAAAGAACTTATGCGCCTTGCAATTGAGGTAATAGATTCGGTAAGCATTATTAGTTTGGATAAAAAATCAAGCTCACTCTTATTTGATGCTTATGAGCAGCAAAAAAGTCCACAATTTGGCTCCTTAGAGCAAATCTTAGGCAGAAAGGTGCTTATTTTAGACGGTTTTGCCAAAAGCCTTGATAATCCAAAAGAAAAGCAGCTTATGTGGCACGCCTTAAAAAAGTTGCCACCTGAGCAAGCTCCATACTAAGCAAAAAAAGTAAGGCCGCCCAAAGTAGTTGAGCGACCTTACTGGTATAGCTGTATTTGTTTTGTAAGAAGTTTTAGTCTTCTACAATCTCAACGATGCAACCCATTGGGCAGTCTTCCATGCAGTCACCGCAGGCGATGCATGAATCTTCATCAATAACTTCTGCTGCGTCATCTATGATGTCAAGTACGCCCTCTGGACATACATCAATACAAATACCACAAGCTGAACAATCGTCAGCTTCAATAACTGGATGTGCCATCTATTCCTCCGTTCTGCAATAAATACAGATAAAATCTCTCCCATAGATTTACACCAAAGAATACCATCAATATGTGACTTGGCAAGTACAAATTGCATATTTATTTATATGTTTATTGTGATGGGCAGGTTAGGGCTTTAGTTTATCTATCAAATTTCTTTCACAAAACCTTATATACACACACTTAGATTTTGTATAAGATTAGAACTCATGGGTATAGTATCTTACGTTAAACAAAGTAGCGTGTTGTGTAAAACTACAAATATACAGCTTAATGCTCGTATTTAGGAGGAACTTAAGTTTATGGCAAAGATAATCGGTATAGACCTTGGTACTACCAACTCAGCAATGGCAGTACTTGAAGGTGGAGAGCCAACAATTATTGTTAATGCAGAAGGTGACAGAACAACCCCTTCAGTTGTGGGTTTTAGAAAAGAAGGTGAGCGCGTAGTTGGTAAGGCTGCTAAAAACCAGGCAGTTACTAACCCAGAAAATACCGTATTTTCAATCAAAAGATTTATTGGTCGTTCATATGATGAGACCGCATCAGAGCGTGAGACCGTTCCTTACAAGGTTTCAAAAGGTAAGGACGGACGTGCAGTTGTAAACGTTGAGGGCAAAGATTTTACCCCTGAAGAAATCTCAGCTATGACCCTCCAAAAGCTCAAGACTGACGCAGAAAAGTACTTGGGCGAGACCGTAACTGATGCTGTTATTACCGTACCTGCATACTTTAATGATGCGCAGCGTCAAGCAACTAAGGACGCCGGTAAGATTGCAGGCTTAAACGTGCAGCGTATTGTTAATGAGCCAACTGCAGCAGCACTTGCGTATGGTCTTGATAAAGAAGGCATTGACGAGAAGGTCTTAGTATTTGACCTTGGTGGTGGTACCTTTGACGTTTCAATCCTTGAGATTTCAGACGGCGTATTTGAGGTACTTTCAACTTCAGGTGACAACCACCTTGGAGGAGATGACTGGGATCAGCGCATAATTGATTGGTTAGTTAAGAAGTTTAAAGATGAGAACGGTGTAGAGCTCAACAAAGATCCTATGGCTTTGCAGAGACTTAAAGAGGCTGCAGAAAAAGCTAAGATGGAGCTTTCACAAACCTCTCAAACAAACATTAACCTTCCATTTATTACGGCAGATGCTACCGGTCCTAAGCACTTAAACTACGATTTAAGCCGTGCAGAGTTTGAAAAACTCACCCATGACTTAATTGAAAGACTTAAGGCTCCAGTAAACAATGCACTTAAAGATGCTTCTCTTAAGGCTTCAGACCTCTCAGAGGTTATCTTAGTTGGCGGTTCTACTCGTATGCCAGCAGTTCAAGAGACTGTTAACAAGATTACTGGTAAAAAGCCAAACATGAGCGTTAACCCAGATGAGGTTGTAGCTATTGGTGCTGCGGTTCAAGGTGGAGTATTAACTGGTGACGTTAAAGGTATCTTACTTCTTGACGTAACCCCACTTTCTTTAGGTGTAGAAACCATGGGTGGCGTTATGACCAAGATGATTGATAGAAACACTACCATTCCAACCACCAAGACCGAGATTTACTCAACTGCAGCAGATAACCAAACCTCAGTTGAAATCCACGTACTCCAAGGTGAGCGTGAGATGGCCCGTGACAACAAGACCTTAGGTCGCTTTCAATTAACTGACATTCCTGCAGCACGCAGAGGTGTTCCACAAATTGAAGTAACCTTTGATATTGATGCTAACGGTATTGTTAAGGTTTCTGCTAAAGACCTTGGCACTGGTAAAGAGCAACAGATTACCATTTCTGGCTCAACCGCTCTATCAGATGATGAAGTAGACAGAATGGTAAAAGACGCTGAGGCTCACGCAGAAGAGGACCAAAAGAAGAAAGAAGAGGTCGAGGTTAGAAACCAGGCTGACTCCTTAACCTACTCAACTGAGCAAACCTTAAATGAGCTGGGCGATAAAGTAGATGCTAGCCTTAAGAGCGAGGCAGAAGAGGCACTCCAAAAGACCAAGGATGCACTCGAAGGTGAGGATGTAGAGGCAATTAAGTCTGCTACTGAAAACCTCCAATCTGTTGGCTACAAACTTGCAGAGATTGTATACGCTGACGCTCAAGCATCAAATGAGCAAGCTTCATCACAAGATGCAGGCCAAGCTCAAAGCTCATCAGATGATGATGTGGTAGAGGCTGAGTATGAAGTAGTTGATGAAGATAAGGATAAGAAGGAGGAGTAAATGGCTAAGAAACCTGACGAGACAAAAGTTGAGCCAGGCCAAGACAGCCCCTTCTCTGAAGATACAGGCAAGGGCTCTGAAGAGAGCCCTTCTTGTTCAGTAAACACTGAAGAAGTGCTTGAGCCAGAAGTTATAGAAGATGAGTCTTCTGACGACGAGGTTCAAAATCTAAAGGCCGCTCTTGCTGCAAGTAACGATAAGTACATGAGACTTTCAGCAGAGTGGGATAACTTTAGAAAGAGAAGCGCTCAAGAATATGAGTCTTCCAAAATTAGGGCAACAGAAAAATTAATTGAGGCTCTGTTGCCGGTAATAGATGATTTGGAGCGTGCTTGCCAGGCAGCAGAAAACACCAATCCAGAAGGTGAGTTTAAAGCATTTACCCAGGGTGTAGAAGCTGTGCATGACAAGCTCGTTCAAACGCTTGAAACTAAGGCTAAACTTGTTGTAATTGATCCAATAGATGAGGCCTTTGACGCACTTAAACACCAGGCAGTAGGTCAGGTAGAAAACAAAGAGGTCTTTGATGAGACCGTTTGCAATGTGCTTCAAAAGGGCTATGAGCTGGGTGGTTATGTTATTAGGCCAGCAATGGTTCAAATTACTACAGGCGGTCCAAAAAGACCAAGTGAAGACGAGTAAGCCTTAGTGCATACAATAATTTAAATTTGAGGCCTCAAGTAATTAGTGTTACTTAAGGCCTTTTTGCTTTGAGGCATAAACGATTAAAGATGATAGGAGGGTGACATGCCTAGTACAAAAAGTTATTACGATGTTTTAGGCGTGAGCACCAAAGCATCTGCTGATGAGATAAAAAAAGCCTTTAAAAAGCTAGCGGTTAAATACCACCCAGATGCCGGGGGAGATGAAGAGAAGTTTAAAGAAATCTCTGAGGCATATGAGGTTTTGGGAGACCCACAAAAGAAAAAAGAGTACGACCAATACCTCTTATATGGATCTTCTCCGTTTGGAGGTTCAAGAGGAGGCTATAGCTACCAAGGAAGTGGCTCATCTATTGATTGGTCTGAGATTTTAGAGTCAATCAGAAGAGGTGAAGGCGCCTTTGGTACAAGCTGGGACTTTAGTGGTTTTGGAACTCCAAGAAACAAAGCTCAAAGAGGCTCTGATTTAACCTTAAGTCTTGAGATTTCTTTTGAAGAGGCATTTAAGGGCACTCAAAGAAAGGTAAGTTACCGCATCCCTTCAACTAAAGAAAAACAAGAGCTTACCGTAAAGGTTCCTGCAGGAGCCCAAGACGGTGGCAAGCTGAGGTATAAAAAGCGTGGTGAGTACGGAAAGCACGGTGGCGAGCGAGGCGACCTTGTTATTACAACTAAAATTTCTCCTCATCCACTCTTTAGTTTTAGCGGAGCAGACGTACACCTTGAGGTGCCACTTACTCCAGCAGAGGCTGCACTTGGTGCACAAATTGATATACCAACCCCGCAAGGCAAAACCGTTCGTTTAAAAGTTCCTGCCGGAACTCAAAACGCAAAGACCTTTAAGTTTTCAAATTTGGGAGCTCCAGATTTGGCTAATAAAGGTAAAACTGGTGCGCTACTTGCACGGGTAAAAATAGAAATACCAGAGTATTTAACAAGCGAGGAAAAAGAGCTTTATGCAAAGCTTAAAGAGATAGACCCCAGAAAGCCTCGCCAGCATTTTAATTAATAATGCAAACACAATTAAAGGAGATTTCACGTGATGGATGGCAGGAATAAAGATAAGCCGCTCTATATGATTAGCGTTGCTGCTGAATTAACTGGCATGCATCCACAAACGTTAAGAATATATGAGTCCAAAGGACTACTAAATCCGCAGCGCTCACGCGGTAATACGCGTCTGTATTCTCAAAGAGATATTGAGCGTCTCGATTTAATTTCACGCCTCACCGATGAAGGTATTAACCTAGCCGGTGTGGTACGTATTTTGGATATGACTAAGCGTCTTGATAAAAAATACGATGAGATAGAAACACTTAGAAAGCGCGTGGCAGAGCTTGAAAAGCAGGTGCATGAGTACATGATGAGGGAGACCATCACAGCTCTAGTGCCTTATGAAAATAGCGATGATAACCCACTGCGCAGATTTTTGATTGAACTTGACAGGGGTGAAGAATAGATGAGATTAGAAAAACTTGCAATTAGCTCTCAGGAGGCTATGCAAGAAGCACTTGGGCTTGCATCAGACTATAAGTCTGCCTCAGTTGAGCCTATCCACCTCTTAAAAGCCTTGCTAGATAAAAGTGAGCACAATATTACTGCAATTATTGAGCGTATTGGAACCAATCCGCGTGCGCTCCTAAAAGAGGTTGATAGCCAAATTGAGTCGCTACCAAAGGTGAGTGGGGTGGCACAACAACAGCCTTCTCAAGATTTTTTGAGGGTGCTTGAAAATGCTATAGACATTGCCGGAAAACTTGGAGACTCTTTTGCAACTACCGAGCACTTACTTATTGCACTTGCAGATGATTCTTCAAAGGCAGGAAGCATACTCAATACTGCAGGCGTAAGCAAAAATAGATTGATAGAGGCCTACGAGCAGCTGCGTGGAGACGATAGAGTAAGCTCTCCAGACTCAAAGCTTGAGTTTGAAGCACTTGAGACTTACGGAAGAAACCTTACAGATCTTGCCCGTCAAGGAAAGCTTGACCCAGTTATTGGAAGATCTGATGAGATTAGACGCACCATTCAGGTGCTCTCAAGAAGAACCAAAAATAACCCGGTCTTAATTGGTGAGCCTGGAACTGGTAAAACCGCTATTGTAGAGGGTCTTGCACAAAGAATTGTTGCAGGAGACGTTCCTCAATCTCTCAAAGATAGAGAAGTTGTTGAGCTTGACATGTCTGCCTTAATAGCAGGAGCTAAGTATCGTGGTGAGTTTGAAGACAGACTCAAAGCGGTGCTCAAAGAGGTAAGCCAGGCAGACGGCAGAGTAGTGCTTTTTATAGATGAGCTTCATACCATTGTTGGTGCGGGTAAGTCTGAGGGCTCGATGGATGCAGGAAACATCCTAAAGCCAGCACTTGCACGTGGAGAGCTTCACACTATAGGTGCTACTACCTTAGATGAATACCGTAAGTATGTCGAGAAAGACGCAGCGCTTGCAAGACGTTTTCAGCCGGTTATAGTAACTGAGCCAAGTGTTGAAGACACCATAGGAATTTTACGTGGTCTAAAAGAAAAGTATGAGATCCACCACGGTGTAAGAATTACTGATGGTGCCATTGTAGCTGCAGCTAACCTCTCAAACCGCTATATTCAAGACCGCTTTTTACCTGATAAGGCAATTGACTTAATGGATGAGGCAGCGTCAAGACTTCGTATGGAGATTGACTCCATGCCAGTAAATATAGATGTCTTACAACGCCAAGTAACCCAGCTTCAAATTGAAGAGCAGGCCTTGATGAAAGAAGAGGACGAGGCTTCAATTGAAAGACTTGACACTTTGAGAAAAGAGTTAAGTCAAGCTCAAGAAAAGCTCGCAGGAGCAAAGGCCGAGTGGCAAAACGAGAAAAAAGCAATATCAGAAGTTCAGCGCCTAAAGGCAGAACTTGAAGATGCCCGTATAGAGATGGAAAAAGCTACCAGAAATGGTGACTTACAAAAGGCATCTGAGCTGAGGTTTGCAACTATTCCAGGTCTTGAAAACCAGTATGCTCAGGCAGAAGAAGAGCTTAAGCACAAGCAAGAAAGCGGAGCTATTCTAAAAGAAGAGGTTGGAGAAGACGAGGTAGCAACCGTTGTATCTTCATGGACCGGTATTCCTGTAGCTAAGATGATGCAGGGTGAGCGCGAGAAGTTAAAGCACCTAGAAGAGGCACTACACAGACGTGTTGTTGGCCAAGATGAGGCAGTAAGTGCGGTATCTGATGCCATCAGAAGATCTCGTGCGGGACTCTCTGATCCAAATAGGCCACTAGGCTCCTTCTTGTTCTTAGGACCTACGGGTGTTGGTAAGACTGAGCTTGCAAAGGCCTTAGCCGAGTTTTTGTTTGATGATGAAAAGAGCCTTATTAGAATTGATATGTCTGAGTACATGGAAAAGTTTTCAGTACAAAGACTTATTGGTGCTCCTCCAGGATATGTTGGATATGATGAGGGAGGACAACTTACCGAGGCAGTTAGAAGAGCTCCATATTCTGTAGTGCTACTTGACGAGATGGAAAAGGCACATCCAGATGTCTTTAACATCCTCCTTCAAGTCCTAGACGATGGACGCCTTACAGATGGTCAAGGTAGAGTAGTTTCTTTTAGAAACACAGTAATTATTATGACCTCAAATGTTGGAAGTCAGGTAATTAGTGAGCTCAGCCAAACTGAGGATAAGAAGACTATAGATAATGCGCTACAAAATGCGCTCAGGGCTCAGTTTAGACCAGAGTTTTTAAACCGTATTGATGACATTGTGGTATTTAACCCACTTGGACTTGATCAATTAGACAAGATTGTGGACATTCAGCTTAAGGATGTATACCAAAGACTTGAAGAAGAGCGCATTGACCTAGTGGTAACAGATGGTGCCAAAGAGATGCTAGCCCTACAAGGTCTAGATCCAGTATATGGTGCACGCCCACTTAAGAGGCTTATTCAAAGACAGATTGTGGACAGAGCAGCTGGCCTTATTATTGACGGACAAGCAGGTCCTAATACCACTATTACTATAGATGTGGATGTAGACAATAACTTTACTGCCCATGTAGAACAGGGCAGAAGTTCTGTTGAGCCAAGGGTAAGTGAAGCTGAAGAAGGAGATACTGCTATAGAGCCTGATGAGCTTGAGTAAATAATTTACTCTTATATAGACTTAGATATAAAGCTTAGCTTAGAGCGCTTCTTGGATGTTCAGGAGGCGCTCTTATTTTTGTTACAACTTGTTACAGATGTAGGCTGATATGTTAAATAATGTTATAAAAGAAAGAATATATTTAACATTTAGTTCACAATTCAAGTAAGTGATAAACACAAATTACCAGGTAAATCACTTTTAATACATAAAAATGTGTAGAAACAACCTTTCATAGGATTTAACATTGACGTAACATTTGTTAACACATATAGTGAATATGTAAGCAAATGAGAAACAAAAGGAAAGGAGTTTTAAGATGACTTTTAGAACTTTCTTTGCTGGTATTGCACTAAGCCTTACTATTATTGCTCTTGTAGCAAACATTTTACTTGGATTTACTGGTGCAAGACTTGCAGCACTCGCAATCTTTGCAGTATTAACTCTAGCTATGTACAGAGAGTTTATTGCAGGACCAAGCTTTAAGCCGGGTGTACGTACTAGCGGTACTGGAAACATGTGGTAGGTTTTGTTTGTAATGGATCAAGAAGCTTATCATTAGAAGCCTCGTGGATACTTTCATCTACGAGGCTTATTTTTTGTCCAATTGATAATTGGATATTAAATTATATAAAGATTAACAATAAGTTAACTAATTCTCTATTCCTTTTTCCTTCCTTATCTGGAAGAATCATATTATGTGATGCGCATTCACAGATTATATGTCAAATATCTTTAAAAGGAGAAACTTTCATGTATGATGTAAGAAATGCGGGGGGGGGGCTCTTCTTAAGCACACCTCTATAATCGCAGTTATTGTTATAAGTATACTAATGCTTGCGAGTAGTGCTTTTGCAAGCGAGG
>JASBYZ010000002.1 GCA_029983705.1 Coriobacteriales bacterium | reverse complement strand
ACCACCTAGGCCAAAACCTGCAGCAAGTATAATCTCTGAAAGTTCAAGAGATCCACTAAAGAGAACTGAGCACATTCCAATAATGTACATAGCACAAGAGGTGATACCGTAAACTGCGCAACTTGCAAGAGTTGCCGCAAAAGGTTTTTCTGCCTTAGAACTGTAGTCACTAATTAGAGGGAGCCAGGAGAGCGGCATAGCTATAGAGAGTTCGAGAGCTGCCCCAAAGCTTAAACCCGTGCTTTGCACCGGGTGCACTTCACCTGAGCCAATAACTATAAAGCCTAAGAAAATACAGAGCACAAGAAGGGCACTCATAGCAAACTTGTTAAGAAGCCCAAGGCGCTTAACACCTATAAATACCCAGATAAGTATGAGCACTCCAATTGCAAGACACCACAGTGGCATACCAATACTAATAAGTTTGTTAGCTGCAAGAGAGCCCTGAAAAATCATGATAGAGGTCCAGCCCAAAAGCTGAATCACATTAAGTACTGCAAAAAACTTAGCACCTAAGCTTCCAAAACTAAGCTTAGCGCTTTCCATTGCAGACTTTTTTGTTTGAGCTCCAATTAAGCCTGATAAAAAGAGAAAGCTACAGCCAATTAGGTGGCCTATTACAATCGCAAGAAGTCCCTGAGTTAGACCTAATTCTGCAAAATAGGTACCGGTAAGAATTTCTGCAATAGAAACTGCAGCACCAAACCAAATAAGGCTATTATCCAATACTGAGGTCTGAGAGCTTTTTGTCATATCTCCTGTCCTTTAGTCGTCTGCACCTCAGACTTTTATACTCCTCAAGTATAGTTTTGTACAGGGATAATCTTAGAAAATAAAAGATATCAGATGATAGTATTAGAGGTAACCCATGATGTAACAAGAGCTCAAAGCGGAGCTTCTTATCGCATCACACAAGCTACCTCTTAGATAATGAGTGCTAACTTATTTAGCCCACTCTTCGCTTGTAAGAACTATTGGGCCATCGTTTGTAATAGCAATAGTTCTCTCAAAGTGAGCTGCTGGTTTTTTGTCTAAAGTAACAACTGTCCAGCGATCTGGCATGGTCTTTACCTTGTATGAACCCTGAGTAATCATAGGCTCAATTGCAAGAACCATACCTGCTTGAAGCTTAACGCCATGGCCTTTTTTACCATAGTTAAAGACGTTAGGATCTTCATGCATAACGCGGCCAACTCCGTGGCCAGTGTACTCACGTAAAACGCCAAAGCCTGCATCTTCTGCAACCTTTTGAACTGCATGTCCAATATCACCTAAGTGATTTCCAGGAACAGCCTGCTCAATACCTGCCCACATGCTTGCTTCGGTCACTTCAAGAAGCTCTTTGGTACGAGGTGCAATTTCTCCCACAGCAAATGTCCAGGCGTTATCTCCTACCCATCCATCTACAGTAGCACCCGTATCAATAGATACGATATCTCCTTCTTGTAAAATCTTGGTCTTTGAAGGAATTCCGTGTACAACTTCCTCATTTACTGAGATACATGCACAGGCCGGAAATCCGTAGAGACCCTTAAATGAAGGAGTCGCGCCATTCATGCGAATGATGCGCTCGATAAATTCATCAATGTCAAAAGTTGAGATACCTGGCTTAATAATCTCCCCTGCCATTCTCAACACACGTGCAGAGAGCTCTCCGCACTTCTTCATCTCTTCAATCTCTTCAGGATTTTTTAAGATGATCAATTACTTTATCGCTTCCTTAACATCCTTGTAGACGTCTTCAACATCTTGGTCTCCATTTACTGTTACTAAGAGATTTTTATCTTTGTAGTAATCAATAAGTGGAGCAGTTTGTTTTGCATATACGTCGAGTCTATTTTTAATAGTCTCAGGTTTATCATCATCACGCTGATACATTTCGCCGCCGCATACGGTGCAGCTTTCTTCAGAGGCAGTACCAATATGGCCACAGTCTCTGCAGGTTCTACGAGAGCTCAAACGTTTAATGATGGTGTCAAAATCAACTTCAATTTGGAGCGCTGCTTCTAAAGTCTTGCCTAAACCATCAAGCATTTCTTTAAGCGCATCTGCTTGAGCGGTGGTGCGAGGAAAACCGTCAAGGATAAATCCCTTTTGAGCATCGTCTTCTTTAAGACGCTCTTTCATCATGTCAATGATGAGTTGATCAGGAACTAAGTCTCCTACATCCATATACTTTTGAGCTTGCTTACCAAGCTCAGTTTGGTTTTTAACTGCAGCACGTAAAATATCTCCAGTAGAGATATGTGCTACACCAAACTCAGAAACAAGTTTCTTAGCCTGAGTTCCCTTACCTGCACCAGGAGCTCCTAGTAACACAATGTTCATCTAATCACCTAGCAATCCTACTTAAAGAATCCCTCATAGTCGTGCATCTTCAATTGTGACTCAACCTTGGTCATAGTATCAAGTGCTACACCAACCATAATGAGGATTGAAGTACCACCGAAGGCTCTAATAAGAGGGTTACCTGTGAAGAAGAAGAATATAGATGGAACAACAGCTACCAAAGCAATAAAGATTGCGCCTGGAAGCGTAATACGGTTAATAACATTTTTAATGTATTGAACCGTTTGTCCACCTGGTCTAATTCCAGGAATAAATCCACCCTGCTTCTTTAAGTTATCTGCAGTATCCTCTGGGTTAAATACCATTGAGGTATAGAAGTATGCAAAGAATACGATCAAGATAACCGATAAAATCCAGTTAACTACACCAGCTGATATTGCATTAGAAACGCTCTGTAACCACTGAACGTCACTAAAGAAAATAGCAATCTGTGCTGGGAAGTACAAAATTGCAGAAGCAAAGATGATAGGGATAACACCAGCGGTATTAACCTTAATTGGTAAGTAGGTAGAAGATCCACCCATTACCTTTCTTCCAACAACACGCTTTGCATATTGAATTGGAATTCTTCTTTGACCACGCTCAATAAATACAATGATTGGAATAACTGCAAGAATTAAGAGAACAACAATAATGGTCATGATAATACCATTAGCCTCAAATGCTACAGAACCAAAGATTGCTTGAGGAAGTCTTGCCATGATTGATGAGAAGATGATAAGAGACATACCATTGCCAACACCGCGCTGGGTGATAAGTTCTCCCATCCACATGATAAGCATTGAGCCCACCACTTGGCTTCCTACAATCACAAAGTCTTGCAGAAGTGAAGGCACTCCGGTATTTGCAAAGGTAAGACCAAATTGAGGTCCCTTAAACAGAGCTAGGTAACCTACTGCATTAATAAATGACAGACCTAAGGTTAGATAGCGTGTGTATTGAGTAATCTTGCGCTGACCGGCTTCGCCCTCTTTTGCAAGTGCACCTAGTGAAGGAACTACGGCTTGCATCATCTGCATAATAATGGATGAAGTGATGTAAGGCATAATTCCTAGTGAAAAGATGGATAATTGAGAAAGCGCTCCACCTGAAAACAGGTTGAGGAGCGCCATTGTATTAGCCATTCCACTAGAAGCATTTTGGAACTGCTCTGCAAGTCCCTGGAATGGAACTCCTGGAACAGGCAAATAGGCACCAATCCTGTAAAGGATAATGATGCCTAAAGTAAAGAGCATTTTCTTGCGAAGCTCCGGTACTTTAAACGCATTAACAAATGCACTTAGCACGCGGCTTCAACCGTCCCTCCTGCAGCTTCAATCTTTTCTTTAGCAGAAGCTGAAACTTTATCTACTTTAACGGTAAGTTTTTTCTCAAGCTCGCCGTTACCTAAAACCTTAACAAGAGTCTTAGTAGACTTGATTACGCCTTTTTCTACGAGGCTCTCTGCATCTACAGTGTCGCCATCGTTAAAGAGGGTGTTAAGTCTATCTAGGTTTACAGGAGCATATTCTACTCTTGAGTGGTTTTTAAAACCAGGAAGCTTTGGAAGACGCATTGATAATACGGTCTGTCCTCCTTCAAATCCTGATCCCTTTCCACCACCAGAACGTGAGAGCTGACCATTCATACCACGGCCAGCGGTCTTTCCCCAACCTGATCCGTGTCCACGGCCTACTCTTTTACGGCCTTTAGTAGAACCATCAGCTGGCTTTAAATCTTTAAGTTGCATGATGACTCCTTACAGTTCTTCTACTTCAACAAGGTGCTTAATTTTAAAGAGCATACCTTTGATAGCTGGGCTATCCTCTTGCTCAACTGAGCTGTTGATGCCTTTAAGACCAAGAGCCTTTAAAGTTCTTTTTTGATCTTCTTTGCGACCAATGCCGCTTTTAATTTGGGTTATTTTAAGCTTCATTATTACTTATCCTTCCCAACAAACATCTCACCAACGGTGATGCCGCGTCTTTGAGCGACTTCTTGTGGGCTGGATAACTCTTTTAAGCCTTCAGCTGCAGCCTTAACAATGTTAAGAGCATTATCAGTACCTAAAGACTTTGAAAGAACGTCCTTGATTCCTGCAAGCTCAAAGAGTGCACGAATAGGACCGCCAGCAATAACACCAGTACCAGGTACAGCAGGTTTAATAAGTACACGACCTGCACCATACTCACCTAATACTTCGTGAGGAATGGTACCTTCTTCGGTGAGAGGCACAACAAACATGTTTTTCTTAGCGTCTTCAATACCCTTTTGAATTGCCATAGGTACTTCGCTAGATTTGCCCATGCCTACGCCTACATTACCTTTGCCGTCACCAACAACAACGAGTGCTGATAGTGAGAAACGACGACCACCCTTAACAACCTTAGAAACACGATTGATGAACACAACACGTTCCTGAAGCTCTGGGGTAGCATTTTTTTGATTATGTCTTGCCATTTAGAGCTCCTCTTAAAACTTAAGACCGGCGTCACGGGCGCCATCTGCTAATGCTTTAACACGACCATGATAGATGCGGCCACCGCGGTCAAATACAACCTCAGTAACGCCTTTATCTAATCCACGCTTTGCAACGGTTTCACCAACAAGCTTTGCAGCTTCTTTGTTAGAACCATTAGCGATTTGCGACTTTACATCTGCATCAAGAGTTGAAGCCTGTGCAATAACAGTACCTTCAAGATCGTTGATGAGCTGAGCATAAATATGTGCGTTTGTGCGGCTTACGCTCAAACGTGGGCGCTCAGCGGTGCCCTTGATTTTAGAGCGAACGCGAGTTTGGCGACGTTTAAGTCCCGCTCTTTTCGCTTTTAGCTTGTTCATTACATTCTCCTCATTCAGGCATCTAACAGGATGCCGTACTTAATTGATGTGTTGTAAAAACTACTTAGCAGCCTTACCAAGCTTGCGTCGTACGTATTCACCCTCATAGCGAACACCCTTGCCCTTATATGGCTCAGGTGGGCGAATCTCTCTAATCTCGGCAGCAAGTTGACCTACAACCTGCTTGTCAATTCCTTTAATGGTGATTTGAGTTGCAGAAGGAACTTCAAATACAACGCCTTCTGGAGCCTTGAAAACTACTGGATGAGAGTAACCTAAAGAAAGATCTAAATCTTTACCTTTAAGTTGTGCTCTGTAACCAACACCAACAAGCTCAAGCTTCTTTTCAAAGCCCTCTGAAACACCAATTACCATGTTGTGGATAAGAGAACGGGTTAGACCGTGAAGTGCACGGGTCTCACGCTCGTCGTCTTTTCTTTCAACAACAATGCTTCCGTCTTCTTGTTTGATATTTAATGAATCGCTAAAGGTTTGGCTTAACTCGCCCTTTGAACCTTTAACGTTTACGGTATTACCGTCGATTTTTACCTCGACCCCTGATGGGACCGAAATTGGTTGCTTACCGATACGTGACACGGTTTGCTCCTTTCCTCAAAGTCCCGATTAACTACCAAATGTAGGCGATAACTTCTCCGCCAACGCCAGCAGTTCTAGCATCGCGATCAGCCATCATACCTTTTGAGGTAGAGATAATAGCAGTACCTAAGCCGCCTAAAACGCGTGGTAAATCATCTTTACCTGCGTAAATTCTTAGACCTGGTTTAGAGATACGGCGGATACCACGAATGATTTTCTCGTTACGCTTTGAACCGTACTTAAGGGTGATAACAAGCTCATTTTGAGGAGCCTTGTCCTCTACTGAGTACTCTGTGATATAACCCTCTTCTTTCATGATGCGTGCAATTTCTACAAGCTTTTTACTTGAAGGCATTGCAACATCTTTTTTGTTTGTAGTGTTCGCATTTCTAATGCGCGTGAGCATATCCGCTATTGGATCAGTTGTGCTCATTTTTCCTCCTATGGTTCTTTAGATGAAAATTCTCTGTCGGTTCACGTGCGCCCATAACGCACATGCCTTACAGACAAGTCTTCCAGTTTGTATCCTACCAGCTTGCCTTGCGGACACCTGGAAGTTCGCCACGAAGCGCTAACTCACGAAGACATACTCTACAAAGTCCAAACTTGCGATAAACAGCTCTTGGACGACCGCATCTTTGGCAGCGGCTGTTTTCTCTGGTAGAGAATTTTGCTTCGCGATCGCTTTTGGCGACCATCGATTTCTTTGCCACACTTCCTCCTTAAAATTCCTAAAGCGCCATTATTGGCGCCGGAAGTTTTTATTTTACAGGTTTATGCCTTAAATGGGAAATTAAAAGCTTCAAGTAAAGCCTTTGCTTCCTCATCGGTTTTAGCAGTGGTTACGAAGGTAATATCCATACCACGTACCTTGTCTACCTGGTCAAATTCAATCTCAGGGAAGATTGCTTGATCAGTTACACCCATTGAATAGTTACCACGTCCGTCAAAAGACTTTGGTGAAATTCCACGGAAATCACGAATACGTGGGATAGCAGTTGAGATCAAACGATCAAAAAACTCCCACATTCTATCGCCGCGAAGGGTAACTTTAGCGCCAATTGGCATACCAGCTCTTAATTTAAAGCTAGCGATTGACTTACGAGCTCTGGTAATCATTGGCTGCTGACCAGTGATGATTCTTAAATCATTAACTGCGCCATCAATAGCCTTTGAGTCAGTAGCTGCTTCACCAACACCCATGTTTACAACTATTTTCTCAAAACGTGGTACTTCATTAATGTTCTTGTAACCAAATTGCTCTTGAAGCTTTTTGATAACTTCATTTTTGTAAGTTTCTTTTAGGCGAGGTGCCATCTTTTCTCCTTTAATAAATAACGTACGGTGGATTACTGTCTGAGGGTTTCCAATCCTCGACCCCCTTAGTAACTTATACAAGCACTAAGGGGCCATATTACAAAAGTGGGGCTGAATTAAAATTCAGCTCCGCACTTCTTGCAAACTCTTACTTTTTTACCATCAGCGTTAAGCTTATGGCCAACGCGAGTTGGCTTATCGCACTCAGGGCAGATTAATTGAACGTTTGAAGCGTCAATTGGCTGCTCTACTTCGATGATGCCACCGCGGGTGTTGGTTGGAGTTGGGCGCTGAGCCTTTTTAGCAACAGCAACGCCTTCTACAACAACGCGATTTGACTCAGGTACACCTCTGAGTACAGTTCCCTCTTTACCAAGGTCCTTACCAGAAATTACCTTTACCTTATCGCCTTTTTTTACGTTTAACTTTGCCATGAATCTCCTACTTCCTATATTAAAGAGTCTCAGGTGCCAAAGAAACGATCTTCATGTACTTTTTGTCTCTGAGCTCACGAGCTACAGGACCAAAAATACGAGTTCCCTTTGGAGCTCCGTTTGCGTCAATAACTACAGCAGCGTTTTGATCAAAACGGATATAGCTTCCATCTTTGCGGCGTGTCTCTTTTTTGGTACGTACAATAACGCAGCGAACTACGTCACCTTTTTTAATGTTGCCGTTTGGTGCAGCTTCGCGTACAGCGCAGATGATTACATCACCAATGCCTGCATAGCGACGCTTTGAACCACCAATAACTTTGATGCATTTAACCTTACGAGCACCAGAGTTATCAGCAACGTTAAGAACGGATTCCATTTGTATCATATCTGTTCTCCTCCGTTAATTCTAAAATCTACTAACTTTCTGGCGCTAACTTACTTAGCACGCTCGACAATTTCAAGAAGTCTCCAGCGCTTAAGCTTTGAGAGAGGACGAGTCTCCATGATGCGAACGGTATCGCCCACACCGGTCTCATTGTTCTCATCGTGTGCATGGAACTTCTTGGTGGTGGTCATCATCTTTCCGTACTTTGGATGACGCTTTCTTTCTCTAATCTCTACAACGCAAGTCTTATCGCCAGATATAGAGACAACCACGCCTTGGCGGACTTTGCGCAAGTTACGTTGTGTATCACTCATACTTACTTTTCTCCACTATCTACTTTAAGATACAGCGTTGTTTGAGCTGATCTGACGTGCACGAATCTCAGTTTGGATGCGTGCAATGTCTTTTTTAACGGTCTTTACACGAGCAGTATTATCAAGTTGGCTGGTTGCCATTTGAAAACGTAAGTTAAATAACTCAGCTCTGCCCTCTTTTAACTTGTTAGCAAGCTCTTCGTTTGAAAGCTCGCGAATCTCTGAAGACTTCATTACTCATCATCCTTATCAGTTTGTCCTAAGGACTCGCGGGTAACAAACTTAACCTTTAGTGGAAGCTTATTAGCAGCAAGTCTGAGAGCCTCACGTGCAAGCTCTTCAGAAACGCCAGAAATTTCAAACATGATTCTTCCTGGTTTCACAACTGCTACCCACTCTTCTGGGTTACCTTTACCAGAACCCATGCGGGTTTCTGCTGGCTTTTTGGTGATTGGCTTATCTGGGAAGATTGAGATCCAAACGTTACCACCACGACGCATCTTTCTGGTCATAGCAATACGTGCAGCCTCAATTTGACGGTTGGTTACCCAACGAGCCTCTTGAGCCTGAAGACCGTACTCTCCAAAGTTAAGCTTAGTTCCACCTTTAGCGCGGCCCTTCATTGAGCCACGTTGTACTTTTCTATACTTTACGCGCTTAGGCATTAACATTATTTATGTCCTCCCTTGCGACGTCTGTTACCTGGACGAGAAGAACCTTCAAGTGCTGGGTTCTTAATCTTTTGGCCAGGTAGAACTTCACCTAAGTAAATCCATACCTTTACACCACATGAACCCATTTGGGTGTATGCGGTTGACTTGCCGTAATCAATCTTTGCACGAAGGGTGTGTAGAGGCACGCGGCCTTCACGGTACCATTCGCGACGGCTCATCTCAGCGCCGCCAAGACGTCCTGAGCACTCAATCTTGATACCTTTTGCGCCTGATTTCATAGCAGACTGAACTGCTTTTCTCATAGCGCGTCTAAAAGCTACACGGCCCTCAAGCTGCTCTGCAATGCTTTGTGCTACTAGACGAGCATCAAGCTCAGGGCGCTTAACTTCAACAACCTCAGTGTTTACCTTGCTACCGGCAATCTTCTCAAGATCTTTTCTGATGAGTTCAATTTCTGAACCCTTCTTACCAATAACAATACCTGGGCGTGCAGTTTGAATAATAACCTTGATCTTATCGCCAGCACGCTCAATTAACACTTGTGAAAGAGCAGCACGGTTTAGGCGCTTTTCTAAATACTTGCGAATCTCAAGGTCGTTTTTAAGGTTTTCAGCGTAGCCTTTACCAGCAAACCACTGTGAACGCCACTCCTCAGTTACACCAAGGCGAAAACCTGTAGGAATTACTTTTTGTCCCATGTGATTCTTACGCCTCCTTTCGTGGTGCTACAACAACCGTAATGTGTGAAGTGCGCTTGTTGATTCTTGAAGCAGAACCCTTAGCGCGTGGTCTAATTCTTTTAAGAGTTGGACCTTCATCAACATAAGCTGCGTTTACAACTAAGTCTTCAGCACGAATGCCCTCAAGTGACTCAGCGTTTGCGGCAGCTGAATTTAATACTTTAGTTACTACCTCAGAAATAGCACGCTCGTTAAAAAGAAGGATGTCGCGAGCATCAATAACTGATTTGCCGCGAATAGCATCAATAACGAGGCGAGCTTTTCTTGGGGATACACGTACGTAACGTGCAACTGCTTTAAATTGCATATATACCTAGCCCCTCTTACTTCTTCTTATCAGCAGCGTGGCCACGGAAGGTATGTGATGGTGAGAACTCACCAAGTTTATGACCTACCATAGACTCTGTAATATAAACAGGAACGTGCTTTCTACCATCATGAACTGCGATAGTATGTCCTACCATCTCAGGGAAGATAGTTGAAGAACGTGACCAGGTTTTTACGACCTTTTTCTCATTGGCCTCATTCATCGCGGTGATACGCGAGAGGAGGCGGGTTTCAACATAAGGCCCTTTTTTGAGACTTCTGCTCATTAAGTTTATCTCCTAAAAACTCGGGTAAGCCGCTTGCTTACTTCTTACGACGACGGATAATGAGGCGGTTTGATGCCTTCTTCTTGTTACGGGTTCTGTATCCCTTAGTTGGAACACCCCAAGGGGTAACTGGGTGACGACCTGCGGTCTTGTTCTTACCCTCACCACCACCGTGTGGGTGGTCAACAGGGTTCATAACAGTACCTCTAACGGTAGGTCTAACGCCCTTCCAACGTCTGCGTCCAGCCTTACCTAAGGTGATGTTTGCATGCTCAGCATTTCCAACTTCACCAACGGTTGCACGGCACGTATCTAGTACACGACGCATTTCTGAAGATGGCATTCTTAAGATTGCATAGCCACCTTCTTTACCCATAAGCTGGATTGAAGTACCAGCACTACGAGCAATTGCAGCACCTTTTCCAGGATGGAACTCTACTGCATGGATAGTAGTACCAACAGGAATGTCCTTTAACTCAAGGGCATTACCTGGCTTGATGTCTGAACCAGATCCGCTTGATACCATGTCTCCAACCTTCAGACCCTTAGGATGAAGGATGTATCTCTTCTCACCATCTGCATAGTGCAACAGGGCGATACGAGCACTGCGGTTTGGATCGTACTCAATGCTGGCTACCTTAGCTGGTACGCCATCTTTGTTACGCTTAAAGTCAATAACTCTGTATTGACGCTTGTGGCCGCCTCCCTGATGACGGGTGGTAATACGACCATTGTTGTTTCTTCCTGCCTTCTTTGGCAGTGCCTCAAGCAATGACTTCTCAGGGGTAGTACGAGTGATCTCAGCAAAGTCTGAAACCGTTTGAAAACGTCTACCAGGAGAAGTAGGCTTAACGCGCTTAACTCCCATGTTTATCCTTTCTGATCCGATTGCAAGTAGCACTCAGGATAATGGACTGCACACTTACTCCGGACTACCACGCCCCCGGGTGTCTCCATATTGACCCGAAAGCAAATTTATATCTCAAAAATGTCCCGCCCAGTTTTTGAGCGGGATCACCTTATAAGAACTAATTAATTACCAAAAAGCTCAATGCTGTCGCCCTCAGCAAGGGTAACAATAGCTTTTTTCCATGAGCGAGTATAACCCTTTTGGTATCTTACACGCTTTGGTTTTCCGGAAACTGACATAGTATTCACTTTTACTGCGTCAACTCCGAACAATTCTTTGATAGCTTGCTTGATCTCTTCTTTAGATACGCCCTTAGCAACCTCAAAGGTATATTTATTTTGCTCCATTAAGTCAAAAGACTTCTCAGAAATAATTGGGCGAATAATTACATCGTGTGCGCTTTGCATTATGCAAGCACCTCCTCTAGGCGACTAGCAGCCTCTTCAGTTAGAACTAAAGAAGTGTTATCGAGTAGGTCGTAGGTGTTTGCCTCCTGCGTGTTCATAACGATGACACCAGGGATGTTTCTAAATGAAAGATAGGTGTTTAGATCGTCTTCAGCAATAACAATGCAAACCTTGCCTTCAACACCTAATGCCTTTAGAACCTTAACTGCCTCTTTGGTAGATGGTTTATCAAAGCTAAACTTGTCAACAATAACAAGCTCATTGTCATTTACCTTTGCAGATAAAGCTGAACGCATAGCGAGCTTAACAACCTTTTTATTAACTCTAAATGCATAGTTTCTTGGTGATGGACCAAAAACGGTACCACCGCCAACCCATTGAGATGATCTGATAGAACCTTGACGAGCACGACCAGTACCCTTTTGTCTCCAAGGTTTCTTACCACCACCGCTTACCATTCCGCGAGTCTTGGTAGCGTGGGTTCCTTGACGTAACATTGCATTTTGGCTTTTTACCACATGGTGCATTACATGCACATTTGGCTCTATACCAAATACTTCAGGAGAAAGGTCTTTATCAGAAACCTTCTTTCCTGTTGTATCCTTGATTTCAATCTTAGACATTCTTGCTCCTTAGCCTTAAGGGATTACTTACTAATTGATCTTTGGGGCCCTTTAGGCCATACGGATAGTTACAAGTGCACCTTGTCCGCCCGGAATAGCACCCTTAACAATAATTAAGTTTTGCTCTTCATCAATACGAACAAGCTGTAGATTTCTTACAGTAACTTTGTCATTACCCATTTGACCTGCCATGCGAACACCCTTGAAAACTCTTGAAGGTGATGCACATTGACCAATTGAACCAGGAGCGCGATGGAAGTGTGAACCGTGTCCACCAGGACCTGAACCAAAGCCGTGACGCTTGATGGTACCAGCAAAACCTTTACCTTTTGAGATACCGGTCACATGAACTTTTTTAACCTCTGCAAACTCATTAACGGTGATTTGGTCACCAACGTTAAATGACTCATCTTCTGAAAGTCTGATTTCACGAAGATAGCGAGTTGGATTGATTCCAGCTTTTGCAAAGTGGCCAGCCATAGGCTTATTTACATGCTTTTCTCTGATGTCGCCAAAACCGATTTGGATAGCGTTATATCCATCAGTCTCTTTAGTTTTTACCTGTGCGACTGTGCAGGGGCCAGCTTGGATAACCGTTACAGGAACGATCTCATCGTTATCGTTCCATACCTGGGTCATACCAATCTTTTTGCCAAGAATGGTTTTTGCCATATCTTTTCCTTTACCTCTATGCAGTCATGGGACCTCTCTAGGGCCAACACCCTAGCCCCCAGCGGACCGCCTCTTCACAAACATGCGTCCACTCTAAAGTGAACAGCCGACCTATTATACACATAAATAGGCCGGCTACAAAACTATTTCAAAACTAATTTATAGCTTAATCTCAATATCTACACCTGCAGGGAGGTCTAGACGCATGAGAGAATCAACAGTGTTTGGAGTTGGCTCCAAAATGTCAATTAAACGCTTGTGAGTACGCATTTCAAAGTGCTCACGTGAGTCCTTGTTTACGTGTGGTGAGCGGATAACGCAGTAAAGGTTACGCTCAGTTGGCAAAGGAATAGGACCTGATACCTTTGCTCCAGTTTTTTGAGCTGTATCGACAATCAGCTTGGTTGATTGGTCGATGATCTCGTGATCATAACCCTTCAAGCGGATGCGAATCTTTTGATTTGCCACTTAACTTACTCCTACTAACTTATAACTAGGCGTTTGCGCCTGATTTTTCAATAATTTCGTCTGCAACGCTCTTTGGAACTGGCTCGTATTTCTCAAATTGCATGGTGTAAACTGCACGACCTTGAGTGGTTGAACGAAGGTCAGTAGCATAACCAAACATCTCAGAAAGTGGCACTGAGGCTTTAATAACCTTAGAACCGTGAACGTCATCCATTCCTTCAATCTTTCCACGACGACCTGAGAGGTTACCCATAACATCACCCATGTATTGTTCTGGGGTCTCAACCTCAACAGCCATCATTGGCTCAAGAAGAACTGGGTTTGATCTCTTAAGAGCTTCCTTAATTGCCATAGAACCAGCAATCTTGAAGGCAGACTCAGAAGAGTCAACATCGTGGTAAGAACCATCAACTAAGTGAACGATAACGTCAACTACAGGGTAGCCTGCAATAACACCAGACTCGAGTGCCTCTTGAATACCCTTATCAACTGGGGTGATGTATTCTTTTGGAATAACACCTCCAACGATTTCGTTCAAGAACTCATAACCCTTACCAGCCTCGTTAGGCTCAATGTTGATAACGCAGTGACCGTATTGGCCACGACCACCAGACTGTCTAACAAACTTACCGTCAACTTTTTCAACGGCTTTACCAGCAGTCTCACGATAAGCAACCTGTGGCTTACCAACGTTAGCATCAATCTTGAACTCGCGCTTTAAGCGGTCAACGATGATCTCGAGGTGTAACTCACCCATACCAGCGATGATGGTCTGGCCAGTCTCGTGGTCGGTGGTTACCTTAAAGGTTGGATCTTCTTCAGCTAGTTTTGCAAGTGCAATACCAAGCTTGTCTTGCTCAGCCTTAGTCTTAGGCTCAATAGCAATGTCAATAACTGGGTCAGGGAATTCCATTGACTCTAAGATAACTGGGTTATCCTCGTCACAAAGGGTGTCACCGGTGGTAGTGTCTTTAAGACCTACAGCAGCAACAATGTCTCCAGCTGAGCAGTCATCAATATCGATACGGGTGTTTGAGTGCATCTCTAAAAGACGACCAACACGCTCACGATTGTCCTTAGTTGAGTTGAGTACGTATGAACCAGCCTCAAGAGTTCCTGAATATACGCGGATAAAGGTTAATTTACCAACGTATGGGTCAGTCATAATCTTGAATGCAAGAGATGAGAATGGAGCCTTGCGGTCTGCCTTGCGCTCAGTCTCTTCGCCAGTACCAGGAACAGTACCCTGGATTGCAGGAACATCAAGAGGTGATGGAAGGTAGTCTACAACCGCATCTAAGAGCTCCTGAATACCCTTGTTCTTGTATGAAGAACCGCAAATTACTGGGTGGAACTGTGAAGATAAGGTACCAGTTCTGATAGCACGCTTAATATCTTCTTCAGTGTACTCTTCGTCCTCTAAAAGCTTGGTCATAAGGTCATCATCAAACTCTGAAATTGCCTCAAGCATCTCGGTGCGCTTTTCTTTAGCAATCTCTAAGTACTCCTGTGGAATTTCCTCTTCCTCAGGGTAAATCATACCCTTTTCATCTTCATTGAAGTGCCAAGCGGTAAAGGTTACAAGGTCGATAAGGCCATCAAAGTGGTCTTCTGCACCCATAGGCCATTGAATTGCAACTGCGTTTGCGTTTAAACGGTCACGCATGGTCTCAATAGCATGTGCAAAGTCTGCACCTACGCGGTCCATCTTGTTGATGTATGCCATACGAGGTACGTGATACTTTGAAGCCTGACGCCAAACGGTTTCTGATTGTGGTTGAACACCAGAAACAGCGTCAAATACTGCAACAGTACCGTCCAAAACACGAAGGGAACGCTCTACCTCAGCGGTAAAGTCAACGTGTCCTGGGGTGTCGATGATTTGAATTCTGTGATCTTTCCAAAAACAGGTGGTGGCTGCAGAGGTGATGGTTACACCACGCTCTTGCTCCTGAACCATCCAGTCCATGGTAGCTGCACCGTCATGAACCTCACCAATTTTGTGAGACTTACCGGTGTAGTAAAGGATGCGCTCAGTTGTTGTGGTTTTTCCAGCATCAATGTGAGCCATGATTCCGATGTTACGTGTGTCTTTGAGGGGGTACCTCTTAGCCATTTTCTAATCCTAACTCGTGTAAGCTCTTACCAACGATAATGCGAGAATGCGCGGTTTGCCTCTGCCATCTTGTAGAGGTCCTCACGCTTTTTAATAGATGCGCCAACACCATTGGATGCATCTAGAATCTCTTGAGCTAAACGCTCAGTCATAGTGTTTTCTTTGCGGTCACGAGAAAAGCCAACAATCCAGCGAATAGCTAAGGTAGTTGATCTACGAGAGTTTACCTCCATAGGTACCTGATACGTAGCACCACCAACACGTTTAGCCTTAACCTCTAGGGTTGGCCTTACGTTGTCCATAGCTTTCTTGAAAACTGAAAGTGGATCTTGACCTGATTTTTCCTGCACAATGTCAAAAGCACCGTAAACGATGTTTTCAGCAAGTGACTTTTTTCCGTCTAATAAGACCTTGTTAATAAGTTGAGTAACAAGGCGATTGTTATAAACTGCATCTGGCATAATTTCTCTGCGAGATGCTGCTGCACGACGCGGCATGTATTACTCCTCTAATAGCTTGATTACTTTACGTATGATTTATTCTTTTGGCTTTTTAGCGCCATAACGGCTGCGAGCCTGTTTTCTATCTTGAACAGGAGCAGCGTCAAATGCGCCACGAATGATTTTGTAACGTACACCAGGTAGGTCTCTAACACGACCACCACGAATAAGCACGATTGAGTGCTCTTGGAGGTTGTGACCTTCACCAGGGATGTATGCAGTTACTTCTAAGCCGTTAACTAAACGCACACGAGCAACCTTACGAAGTGCAGAGTTAGGCTTTTTTGGGCTGGTGGTGTAAACACGAGTGCATACGCCACGCTTTTGTGGGTTTCCTTTGAGTGCAGGGTTCTTCTTCTTTTCCGCAATTCTTTTGCGGCCCTTGTGCACTAATTGGTTAATTGTAGGCAAAGTAATAACTCCTTAATAAATTTACCTATTAACACGATTACAATACAGATAGTTTTGCGATATGGACTTTACGCCCATAAGCGCAGCTTGTCAAAACGCCACGGAGCCGGGCGTATCCATAGGATAACCCGCAGCATATTTTGCCCCGGAAAGCAAACAGTACACTTAAGACGCAACTTTTCTTAAGGCACTGGAATTACACAGCCCAAGCAAATAAGCTCAGGCACGAAAACATTTTACCTATAAATTAGTAAATGCACAAAATTTACAAAGAGAAATTATTGTTAAATAAGTGCTCGAGCTAGTAAGTTTAACTTGCTCGAGCACATTTTAGATAGAAATTCACCTTTAATATTTACCTAGAATCGCTTTTCTCAGCGCTAAGTTCTGTCCTTCTGGCATATACCAAAACTGCCAATAATAGTAACCCTACACCCGCAATGCAGATATACGGCGTGATATAGGCTATATCAGACGTTTTAGGTATATAAGACACTTTCTTTTCAATATAAGTTTCTACAGGTGGCTCCTGTGGTGGTGGAGGGGTACCTGGAGGTGTATTAGGTGGTGTAGATGGAGGGGTTGGTGGTGTATTAGGAGGAGTGTTTGGAGGTGTTGGTGGGCTAGTTTTATTTGTTATTGTTTTACTAAGAATTCCTTCTTTATTAACTTTTAAGCTTGCATCGTTTCCGATAACTTCGAAAATATCTTTTACGCTTTTACCGTTATTGACAACATCTACTTCTTTTATCGAGTATGTAAAGGCATTACCATCTTCATTGCTTGTTGGAAGATTTTTAATGATATATACATTATTTTTTACCATAAGCGTAGGCTGAATTATTTTCTTGTTTATCTGCCTATCTTTGATTTCTGAAAGCTCAAATTTCAGTTCCTCATTATGCTCATCAATTAACTTACTAGTATCTTTATTAAAGATAAAATGTCTCTCAACATTTGCAACTTCATTTTTCACAGTTAACTCAAACTGAGGAGTATAATCTTCAGCGTTTTTACTTGAATCTAATTTCCACACCTTAGTGAGCTGTAAATCTACAAGAGAATTTTTATACATATTGCTCATAGTAATGTGCTGTATGTAGTTGTCATCAATTTCACTTTGGCAGCTTACGCTAAACTTCTTAGCAAGCTCTTCTGGCAACTTTTCTATAATTTCATAGCGATATGGCTGGCGTTCATCTGCAGGTTTTTTAAGATCCTCATCAGAATAGAGCTTGAGGTTTGATATTTTGAAACTGAAATTTTTATTTTCTTCAATTTTCAAACTATCTTTATCTATAATCTTTTTTACTGGCTCTTCTGCAAGTTTTTTATTACCCTGCCAAGTCAGAAGTTTAAAATTATCCAATAACTTATCGATATCAAGTGATTTAATTTCACTTGCGCCGCCTATCCATTGTTTATTAAACTCAATCGAGGTGAGAGGGGTAATTTCAACGGTATCTCCAGGGATATTATTATACAGTGGCTTTTTGCCAATACTTTTAACCTTAACCTGAAACTCAATACTTAGCTTTTCATTATTTCTAAGCTCTATATTTTTATTAAAATTAAAATTTGAAACTTTAAATGGTGCCTTATCTAATAGTTTTATAGTATGCGCAGCTTGATCATATTGGGCTTCATACTCACTTGTTGGCTTTTCATTTTTAAGCACTTTAATACTATGTGCAACAAGCTCAAAACGTTGATCTAATTTATCTTCTAGATTCAGACTCTGAGCTACACCCATATCAAAATACTTGTTAAATTTAGTAATGATTTTATAATCTGCAGGGATTTTTGTCCTTAGCCTAAAAGTTAAGTTATCTCCCACTTTAGCTTCAACTTGCTTTACTTCCTTTTGAGTTTTAGGGTCTAAAATATATTTTTCAAACTTAGCTTTTGGAGAAAGGAAGATGAAGAATGGGTGTTTATAGCCTGTGAGCTCTTTGGAGTTGGCTGATCCATCAAAACGCGAGTCAATACCTCCTCCAGGATTTGCCCAAACTTCTTCTCCATTACTATTACTCTGCACCACTTTAATTTGGGCTTGGCCATCTTTAGAAAGCTTGAGTTTATAGGTATGAGTTATATCATAAGAATTTTTATATTTTTCTGGAGCATCAATTATTCTAATATCATATTCACCAGGAGTCACTTTTGTAAATAGATTAACTGGTACTCCGTATTCATTTGTTGAGCTCTGAGACTTTTCTAGAAGTTTTTCCGTTTGAGGAGAATAAAGTCCAAATGAAAATCCTTCTTTGGCATGATGTAAGGCAAAATCGTTAAAATTAGCTGTCTCAATTGGTGAGATGCAGAGGTAAATTTTCTTTCCTAGCGTTACATTTAGGGTATTTGTCGTTGCATCGTAACTCTGATCAGCAATGCTATAGTATGGAAACTCATCAGGCAGTGCCTTAAGTGCAAGTTTAGAATCTTCTGAAACCCCATTCATTTGTATTTCGAATGTTTGCTGACCTGATTCACCACTAAGATTAATGTGCTGAGTATAAGACTTATTAATTGAGCCCTTTGCCTCGAATGTAAAATCAGCCTCATGTCCCAAAATCTCAAAAGGCTTGTTGATAATTACCGTAAATTTCTTAGAAGTTACAGGAACTTTTTTAGCTACAAGCGTAATGATATCGTCTTTTAAACTGATGTCTTTAACTGTATATGATTCTTGTTCACCATTATTTAGAATTGTAAATGACTTCCCAATATTTGTTGCTTCAATTGTGAGGCCGCTACTAATGAATTCACCATTATCATCATAGTCCAGTGGTATAGTTATATAGTTTTTACCAGGTGAGCCTTTTACTTTATAAGGTTTCGCATCTGTATCTTTTTGTCTGAGTAAGATTTTTAAGTCACTTAGTTTACCTGAGACTGATTTGCCTTCTTCATTAACCACATTGACACTATATTGCTTATTAATATTATTTTTAAGCGCCTCAGTTTTGATTATTTCATCAGGTTCAATACCCAATGTATCAGGAATGAAGCCCTGACCTACTTGAACTTCAAGTGAGGTTAATTCTTTTTGAGTATAGGTACAATACACAGGCTCTGCTTCAGCTGCACAAGCTTTGACTGGTGTTTGTACTGCAAACAGGAAGCTAAATACAAATGAAAATAAAATAAAAGCACTTAATAAGCTACGTTTGTTCTTCATTTTAAGTCCTTCACGTCATAATTTACTTAGCTTAAGTATAAATTATATCAAGACTAAAAAATAGACTTTATTTGTACAATAACATTTCAATTTCAGGCCCCTAATGTTCTTAGAGGCCTGACTTAGAATAATTGAATTACTTGAACTACACCTCTAAGTTCTTAAAGGCTTCAGGAACTTCCTTATAACCCTTTGACTTAACAAAGCCAATAATCAAACCTAAGATAAGCCATACAACACCAACAACATAGGTCATAGGCTCAAATCCGGTAAATACAAATACTAAAATTGCAATACCAATCCATGGACATATGAGATATTTAATGATGTTTACAAAATTCCAGGCTTCTTTTTCAACAAAGAAGAAAAAATAGAAGGTTGCAAAGTTAAGCATTACAAATGATGCTAAAGCTCCAAAGTTAACCAGTCTTACTAGATCAGTCATGCCTAAGAAAAGTGGAAGACTTAAAGAGAGAATACCTAAGAAAATTGCTGAGATCCAAGGGGTTTGAAACTTTGGATGTACTTTACCAAAGATTGAAGGGATAACCTTATCTCTTCCCATTGAGTAGAGCAGTCTTGATGCAGCTGTTTGTACATTCATGGTATTAGCTATGCCAACAGCCACAATATTTACTACCAGCATAAACTTCATAAATAAGTCTCCGCCTGCAAGTCTTACAGAATCAAAAAATCCCATAGCTGCATCAGTGTTTTGCCAATCTGGCTGAATGAGAGCAGCGATATAGGTTTGACTTACAAAGCAGACAATAATAATGCAGAGTGCAATTAAAATACCTCGACCAATGGTTACTTCTGGTTTATGGGTCTCTTCTGCAAGCGTTGAGATACCGTCAAATCCCAAAAATGAGAGGCATGCAATTGATGCGGCTGATGCGATAAAGTGTGCGTCTACCTTGCCTTCTTGATAAATTGGATCAAGTACGAAGGCACCAGTTCCGCCTCCTCCTAAAATAAACTTAGTTCCAAGGGCAATGAATGCAATGAGTGCAATAATCTCAACTGTAAAAATAACCCAGTCTACAGTTCTTGTCATTCTAAACCCGCGCACATTAGCAAAGGTATTAAATGCTGCAAAAGCTAATATCCAAACGTACCAGGGACTTCCTGGCACAAGAGTAGTTCCCCAGTTAGCAACCATAATATAGAGCAGTGCTGGAGAAAATACATAGTCCATCAAGATTAGCCAACCTGCAATAAATCCTACGTGAGGATTTAGTCCACGCTGAACGTAGGAGTATACAGATCCGGCAATAGGAAACCTTCGTGACATTCTCACATAAGAAAGCGCAGTAAAACTGATTGCTAAAAATCCAACAATATATACCAGAGGTGTCATACCACCACTAGCAAGTTGAATCTCTCCAAAGATTGATTGCGGAGCAATAATAACCATAAACAAGACGCCATATAAGACAACATCACTTAGTTCAAGTCCGCGATGGAGCTCTTGCTTATATCCAAATTTCTCTAGCTTCTTTGAGCTAGACATTTGCTCTTGAGCCATGGGCTTTCTCCTTTATGGACGGCTAATAAGCGGCTTTATTTGAGGGTGCTTTGGCGCACCAATTCTTAAACTCAGTTGAACTTCACAGGGCTTGCATGCCTGGTTAAGCTCAACATCACACTGAACAGACATGTACATGTAGGTATCCACAGCACTCCATCCTGTTGCTTTCATAAGTAGTCTTTGCATCTCTTTAGAGGCATTCATCAGTGACTCATCAAATTCTTGAGCGCTTGCGTTCACGTACCACTTGTCTTCAGTCTCAAGAACAGGCCAGTGAAGTTCTTGGCCTTTAATCAGAGAAATTTTAACGAGGATTTTGGCACCAGTTTCTATTCCTGTGCCACACAGTTCAGCGTCACCCATTGCAGCATGAACATCGCCCATTTGCAAAAGTGCTCCCTCAACCTGCACCGGAAAATACACACGGCTATGAGCGCCAATGAGCTTGTTATCCATATTGCCGCCGTGGTCTCCTACAAAACCACAGGCAATATCTCCTTCTTTTGGAGCAATCCCCATAACACCAATCATGGGTTTAATTGGAAAAGAGATGTCATTAAAGTAGGCTTTACCATCCTTAATAGGAACCTTCTTAGTTTTATAGTCAGTGTTCTCATATAAAGGCCCACAGTGATCATCTGTAGCAATAGTTCCTTCACTGTCTAGATCAATTGATAAGACAGAAACCTCTAAGATATCCCCTGGCATAGCTCCTTCAACATATACAGGTCCTGCCGCAGGATTTGTGATGTTGTAACTAAAGTCCATGTCCTTCATAGTTACGCTTTCATCACTAAGCTTTCCAGAAAAGCAGTCAAGCGTATTAAACTCAATGAGGTCGCCGGGTTTGGCGTGTGCGCATGGCTTATGATCTTTTGAAAAAGAATAAACCTTATCTCTAATCTCAAGCATACTTCTCACCCTTCTGTTCAATTAGTGAAACTTGAAGCAAATTACGCAATATTTTACTTCCAGATATCAAAAGATGGAAGTATTTTTGTGATTAAAATCACGAGTGGGAGAAAATTACTTTAATAGTTGACATAGAAATCTAGATGAATAGAATATTAGTTAGATATGGTTTACTTATAAGGAGATATTGTGAGTAGGAACCAAATACGCTTAGTCTCAGCAGGTCTTTCCACCCTCTTTGCCTTTAGCGTTATCAGTTGTGTGAAGCCTGATTTACTTGATCAGCCCAAGACTCATATTGCAAGTCATCAGACACAAACACAGCTCTTTGAGCAAAAATAATTATGTATACTTCTTTAATTTTTTAAAATTTCTTAATTCAAAAAATTCATAAAATAATTTCTAATTTTTTCTTGACAGACAAATACGAATGACTATCATTTACAGTTAACCTAGGTTAATTTTATTGTACATTGATTGAAAGGATCATTCGTGTCTACAAATAGATTAAGAGTGGTATGCCTCGGCGTATCAGCACTTTGTACACTTGCACTTGCAGGATGTGGCGGCGCACCTTCAGCAGATGCTCCAGCAAAACAAGAGCCAGCCAAAGAACAAACTCAAGCTCCAAAGGAGAACAAAGAGAAGCCAGATGAGGCTAAGGATGCTAACGGCGAAGCTAAAGATGCAAACGCTAAAGCTGTTTCCCTCTCAGACTGGAATGGCGAGTGGAACAGTCTTACCACCTACTTTGATGATGCAGAACTCCAACCAGTAATTGAGAAGGCTGCAAAAGAAAAGAACGAGAGCAAAGAGGCTCTTCTTAAAGACCTTGGCGAAAGAAGACACTGTGACTTTGGCGCGGTAAAGATTGACGGCAACAAGATTACCTACTATGACAAACAACAAAAAGACGGCGGTAAAGAAATTGAAACCGTTGAGTATGAGTGGAAAGAATCACACCCAATTAAGCACGGTAATCAAACCCTCTCATTTGAAATCTATGAGTCAAAAGATGCTAATGCTAAATACAAGCTTATCGCTATGATGCCAATCCATGGAGAAGAGGAACTTACCCACTTCCACATGAGATACGGCGCAAGCATTGACGAAATGATGAAGCAAGAAAAATGGTACCCACTCCTTTGCAAGACCGAGACTACCTATAAGCAACTCGAAGGCGAATTTTCTGAATAAGTAAGGCATATCAAAGGAGTACATCACATATGTTAATGAGGCATGGATTTAAAACGTTTGGGATATTGGGAATAGCATCAGCGCTACTGATTGCAGCAGTAGTAAGCCTCACAGTAAGTGGCTGCAACAGTGCTGAGGGCGCATCGTCAGATAAACCACTGGTCTATGCCTCATTTTATCCTATTTATGATTTAACAAAAGAACTTGCCGATGACAGTGTCGAGGTAAGGTCTTTTATGCCACCTCAAAAGTCAGTGCACAGCTGGGAGCCAAGCCCTAAAGATATGAAAGAGCTAGCTCAAGCAGATCTCTTAGTGGTTAACGGAGCTCGAGCTGAGCGCTGGCTTGATAAGGTAAGGCAAGCGCTTCCAGATCTAGAAATACTAGATTTATCAGAAAGTATTGAACTTATAACCTACAAGGGAGCTGCAGCTATTGGAGACTTTCAATACATGGCAGCCATCCCTGAAGGCAGCACATCAATGGGCCTTGAATTTGGGCACACCCATGAAGACATTATGCGTGTGCTCTTTTACAACAACACTAAAAATTTAAAGGGCGATGACCTTATTAACCAAGGCAAAAAGCTTATGGAACAAAAAGGTAAGCTCGTCCAACAAAAATCGACTACACAGGTTGAAGATGGTGTAGTGTACGGTATTGAGATGGGTCATGAGTCTGGGCATGTCGACTTCACGCTCCCATCAAGTGGAAACTGGGTATTTTTCTCCGATCGCATTTCTGAACCTCTTCTACCCTACACACTGGTGACAAGTAGCAATGACCCTCTCAATGAAGAAGTACTACTTGCCGGATCATCCTCTTCTATAGATCAGGTAACCTACGACCCACACTCATGGTTATCAGTTAAAAACGCAAAAGTGTATGCAAATAGGATTTCTGAAAAGCTTATAAAGCTTGCTCCAGATTCAGAAAAAGATATCCATAAGCGCAAAGTTAAGCTCGTGGACTCACTTACAGGTCTTGAGTTTGAATACAAAGATAAGTTTGACCACGTTAAGAGAAGAGAATTTATTGTGGGCCACTACGCCTTTGAGTATCTTGCACGTGAGTTTGACCTTAAACAGTATCCACTCCAAGGCTTGATTTCAATGGATTCCCCAAGCTTAAAGACTATGAAAAAAGCTATTGATTACTGTGATGCAAAAGGTATTCATACTGTATTTTACGAGTATGGACAGCCTAAAAAAGAAGCAGAAACCATAGCCTCAGAAATTGGTGGCAAAACAGCGCCACTAGCGTCTATGGAGTATGCAAATAATCAAGAGAGCCAAGAAGTTGGCGGCTACGTTGGTTATTTGCGCATGAATCTAGAAAATATTTATCAATCATTATTATAGAGGTGAGTATGAACGCAATTGACGTAAAAGACTTGTCCTTTGGCTATACTGCCGAGCAAGTTCTTTCTCACATTGATCTTTCCATTAAAGAAGGTGAATTTGTCTGCATTTCTGGAGGTAACGGCTCTGGCAAGTCAACCCTCTTAAAACTCATCTTGGGTGAGCTTAAACCAGAAAGCGGAAGCGTTGAGATTTTTGAAAAAGAAGTCTCAAAAATTAGCAGCTTTAACGACTTAGGCTATGTACCCCAGGTTAATGTAGTAAACAAGATTTCATTTCCGGTAACCTGCAAAGAGCTCGTCTCGCTTGCAATGTATGAAGACTTTGGTCTTATTAAAATCCCAAAAAAGAAGCACTATCAAAAAGCAATTGAACAGCTTAATGAGATGGGCTTAAGAGAATATATTGAGACACCTTTTAATGAGCTATCCGGTGGCCTTCAGCAGCGCACTATGATTTGTCGCGCCATGATTAATAAGCCTAAAATCTTAATTTTAGATGAGCCAACCGCAGGCGTTGACCTTGAGTCTAAAGAATCTCTTTTTGAGCTTTTATCCTCACTTAATAAGGATAAAGATGTGACGATTGTTCTTGTTACACATGAGCTTGAGGCCATTAAAGATAAGTCACTTATCACCAAGCACTACCGTCTAGAAGAAGGGAGTCTTGAGCTATGCTAGAGTTTGATTTTATGAGAAGAACGCTCGCAGTATCTCTTATGCTCTCAATTGCAGTGCCCTTAATTGGCATCATTATGGTTAACCGCAGAACCGCTATGGTTGGAGATGCCCTCTCCCACACCTCTCTTGCAGGTGTTGGACTGGGATTAATATTAGGTTTTGATCCAATTTTAGGTGCGATTGCAATTTGTATTGTTGCAGCCTTCTCTATTGAGTCAATAAGAAAGTATTTTCCTCAGTTTGGAGACATGGCAACAGCTGTAACTATGAGTGCAGGACTTGGCTTTGCCGTTATCCTTTCTGACATTGCTCCTGGAGGAAGCAGCTTTGAGACCTATCTCTTTGGTAGTATCTCGTCGGTCACAAGTTTTGATGTGATAAGTACTGCAGTTGTTTTTGTACTGGTACTTGCCTCAAGTATCATCTTTTATGGTGGACTACTAGATATCGTAATTGACGGAAACCTCGCAAGACTTTCAGGTGTAAACGTAAAGCTTGTAAATGGACTCTTTACCTTACTTGCAGCTGTTACCATTGCCCTTGCCTGCAAGGTTGTTGGAGCACTTTTGGTAGCTTCACTTATTGTGCTCCCGGTTGCCACCTCATTAATTGTAAGCAGAAGTTATAAGCAAGCATTTTTACTCTCTGTATTGCTGGGTGTTATCTACACTATGTTAGGAGTAAGCTTCTCTTACTACTTTGACATTAGACCAGGTGGCGCCATTGTTGCTAATGCAGTAATTGGAATGCTTTTATTCTTACTCTTTAAAGCCGTGCGAAAGAAGCTTAAGCCCTCTTCCGCACGACAAATCTCTTAGTTAAAAAGCAGATCAACAAGCAGTGCCGCTTGATCTGCGTCTGCTAGCTCTTCATCAATGCGCTCAGGACTACCGTACCTACCGTGGTAGTCTGTTCCTGCAGTGGTGAAGAGCTGGTATGTTTGGGCAAAGTCATCAACCTTTTGATAGTCTGCCTCACCATGGCTGTGATGATATTTCTCAATACCATCAAGTCCCTCTTTAACTAATTCCTCAATTAAAGGATATGAATTGAGCTGGCCGGGATGCGCAAGCACTGAGTATCCTCCAGCTTCTTTTATAAGCATTACAATCTCTAAAGCACTTGGATACTCAATTTCTCCGGCGGCAACGCCGCTTCCCTTAAACAAAGACCTATACAAATTCATGTAATCAGAGCTGTTATATGAGTATCTATGTTTGGTAAGCGCAAACATGACATGCTGCTTATAGAGTACCGGCGAGCCCTTTGACTCCTCACGAACACTATCAACAGAGAGGTCATAGCCTGCATTCATAATCTGTTGAATCTGCCAGAGCGTCTTTTGATGACGAAGCATCAAGGTATGAGAGGCTATTTTTTCTAATTCTTCAGCCTGCTCAAGGTCAAGACCATAGGCCAAAATATGGACCTTATCGCCCGTATGAGGGTTAGAACATGAAAACTCACATCCCCCAATAAGCTCTATATCAAAACTCTCGTGCTCTTTAAGCTTATTGATAAAGCGCATGCCTGCAAAGGTATCGTGGTCGGTAATGGCAATGTGGGTCATACCCTGCTCTTTTGCCTTGGCGATAAGCTCTTCAACGGTATCTGCTCCATCAGAAAATCTAGAGTGCATATGAAGTGTCATCTTAATTTGATCAGTATTCATCTTACACAAAGCTCCCTTTTTGCATGTTAAATTCTTTATCGCACAGACCTTCCATGAACTCTAGGTCATGAAAGATGCCAAGCATAGTAGTTCCCTCAGACTTAAGCTTTTCAATAAGCTCTCGCACCTTAACTTTTGAAGCGTTATCAAGACTTGCGGTTGGCTCATCTAAGAGTAAAAATCTTGGATGTTTTACCATTGCAGCTGCAATGTTGAGTCTGAGTTTTTCTCCACCACTAAAGGTGTTTGGAAACACGTTCCAGAGGTGCTCTGCAATTTCAAAGTGTTTAAGCATCTCTATTGCAGCCTCTTCTTGTTCAGATTTTTCCTCGTAGGCATCCTTTGCAGAATCAACCACAATTTGTTTTGCACTTTGACGAGGGAGCACGCTTAAAAACTGAGAGATATATGCAATCTCATAGCGTCTAATGTGAAGCATCTTTCGCTCTTCAAGCGTGGTAATCTCAACTGGGCCAAAGGCAGCAGAGTCGTAGACGATGCTTCCGGAACTTGCCAAATTAGTACGGTAGATGCACTTAAGAATGGTTGACTTGCCTGAGCCAGACTTTCCCGTGATGCCAACAAACTCACCCGGCTGAACTTCAAAACTAATGTTTTGGCAAGCCTCAATAGTTTGCTCTGCCTCATACAGGTGAAATGTTTTGGTAAGCTTATCAAGCGTTAAGAGGGCTGCCATTAATCAACCAGCTCCTCAGTCATAGCCTGAGCATCGTAGGCAAAACGAGCAGAGCGTGAAGGAAGCGATGGATACCAAGATCTGCTTACCACTCTTCCGTCAACCATAGCAGCAGTTATAACAGGAAAACGTCTATCCTGCTCTTCTACTTCTCTCACAATTAAGATATCTGCTTTTTTGCCGCACTCAATTGAACCAAGCTCATCATCTACACGAGCTGCACGAGCAGGGTTAATGGTCATAAGTTTGCAAGCCTCAGCTAAGCTCAAATTATGCTCACGATGTAGTGCAAACATTGAGTGCAGTAGTGCTGTTGGATAGTAGTCAGAACAAAGTACTCGAGCAACCCCTGCATCCACCGCCTCGCGTGCAGAAAGGTTTCCTGAGTGAGACTTACCAAGCAAAATATTTGGAGCACCCATAACGGTATACATGCCCCTATCAACTGCAGACTGTGCTACCTCAAGATCAATTGGAAACTCTGAAATTGTAGCGCCTAACTCCTGCATAAGGTCAAGCTTGGCAGTTGAGTCATCGTCGTGAGAGGCAATAGCAATACCGCGCTCTTTTGCAAGGTCTGCAATGTGTCTTAAGTCATCAATTGAAAGCTTGGCTGCATCCTGTTGCTTTTTTGCCAGGCGCTCAATGTCCTTATCGCTTAGCTTACTATCATAACTTCTCATGGTTTTAGCATAAACTTCTAAGTCTCTATACTGGCCCTGACCTGGGGTGTGGTCCATAAATGAGAGAAGGTCTACCTTACCATGAGTAATGAGCTGTGAGATTTGATCCACAAGGTGAACGTTATCAATTTCTAGACGTGCATGCAGACGGTGTCTTATTAGGTGAGCGTTTTTGCCCTCAGTTCTTTTGATTAAGTCAATAAGGTCAATAAGTTTCTGAACGTTTTCAAACTTTCTAATAGCCTTAACGTCCATTAAGTTCTCTTTGTATACCGAAAGCGAATGAAAGATTGTGGTTACACCGTGGGTTAGAAGCTCGCGCTCAGTCTCAAAAATTGAGGTAGGAAGATCCATCACCACGGTTGGACGAGGTGAGGCTACATTTTCAAGGTAGTCTGAGTGGATATCAATTAAACCTGGCATAATGTAGCCGCCGTGCGCATCAATCACGCCCAGGTCTGCACTTTTTTGAGTCGTACCTTCAGGCACAATCTCAGAGATCTTATCGTCACAAATTAAAACCTCATGACCCTCTAAAAGGCCTTCAGGTTGAATAATAATTCCGTTAGTAATTAAGTACATGAAACTGTCCTCCTAGAGCAGTGAATAAACAAGTTGCTGGGTGTAGGGGTGCTGAGGGTCCTCTAAGATTTGATCTGTAAGGCCACTTTCTACAACTTTGCCGTCAAGCATCACGTAGGTTCTCTCAGCGAGCATCCTAATAACGCCCAGGTCATGGCTGACAACCAGCATCGAAATATTAAATTCGTGCATGATGTCTTTGATAAGGTCAAGCACACGCGCCTGAACACTTAAGTCAAGACCGGTGGTTACCTCATCAAGCAGCAAGATTGGAGGGTTTGACGAGAGGGCCTTGGCAATTTGTACGCGCTGCTGCATACCGCCAGAAAAGTTTTTAGGGGCCTCTTTTGCCCGCCACTTTGAGATGTTTACTTCACTTAAAAGCTCATCAGATCTATCCATCATCTCGTGCACATTTCTTGAGCCCGCTGCAATTTGGCGCTCTGCAATGTTTGATAAGGACGAGAAATCCATACGAAGTCCCAGGTAAGGGTTTTGATAGACCATGCCAAGTATGAGGTTTTTAATCTTGAGTTTTTCTTGCTCTGAAACCTCAAAGATATTTTCTGTACCCTCTTTATAAGGGGTGAGGTAGCAAGCACCTGAGCTTGGGTTTTTGTCAAAGTAAATGCACTGCATAAGTGTGGACTTACCAGAACCTGACTCTCCTACCACACCTACAATTTCACCGGGATACACCTCAAGGTTTACTCCCCTGAGCGCATGCACCGTATGGCACTTTGGACAGATATTTTTCTCAAGTACCGCATCTTCTTTACTGCAGTACTCACAGCCATCCCCATAGCTTTTATTTAAGTCTTCAAGTCTTAAAATTGGAGCCTGTTCAACAAAGTTATGCTCTAGAGTCTTAGGCATCTTGACCCCCTTCCACTACCTGAGCCACCCCGCGGCGAGCCTCGCAGTAACTGGTGTCGTTACACTGATAGCTTCTCTCGCCGGTGTTCTCGTCAATAATTTCATCCAAATACACACCACTTGCCCCGCAAAGCCTGCAGCTCTTGTTGGATAGATCCTCTATTGCAAATGGATAGTCTTCAAAGTCAATTGACTTTACCTTTGTGTATGGAGGAAGCGCATAGATCTTTTTCTCACGACCCGCACCAAGTAAAATAAGTGCCTCGTTATGGTCCATCTTTGGATTATCAAAACGTGGGATTGGAGACGGTGCCATGACGTATCGGTCGTGCACCAAAACAGGGTGATCCGCACCAGTGGTTGCCGTATTGTATTTGACAATTTGCTCAAAAATCATAAGCCATGCGCCGGTATAGTCTTTGTGTGCATGAAGCTTCTTAGTTATAGCCTCACGAGGCTCAAAGGCACGAAGCGGTTCTGGAGTAGGAACTTGCAAGACCAAGATTTGATCTTTAGTTAGCGGCACTTCTGGAATCCTGTGGCGAGACTGAATAAGTGTGGCCTGGTGAGTATCTTCTACCGTTTCCACATTGGTGGTAAGTGCAATAAGCTTCTTTATATTAAGCGCATTAACTGAAGCATCAGATCCCTGGTCAATTACCTTAAGCACGTCGTTTGGACCTATTAAAGAGAGGGTGAGCTGCAAGCCGCCCGTACCCCAGCCTCTACCAATAGGCATCTCACGAGAAGCAAAAGGAACTTGGTAGCCTGGGATGCACACAGCCTTTAAGCTTGCGCGTCTAATTTCTCGCTTGGAGCCCTCATCTAAAAAGGCAAAGTTATAGCGTTTATGCATCTTGTTCATCACCCCTTGCGTTTTTAATTGATTGTCTTGAAGAGTCAAGTTTTGACGAGAAGGTCACGTAGTGAGGTAGCTTGAGGTGTGAAATAAAGCCGGTAGCCTCAACAGAGTCGATGTGGTACAAGACAAACTCCTGGTCTTGGGTAGGAAAGCGCACATCATTTTGTGAGAGCGAGTAATCAAGTACGCTCATAGAGATTGCCTTTGACTCATCAGCCCCGTATACAAGACCGTAACCAAGCTCAAGTGCGTGAATCTGCTTGGCACCTATCTGTCTATTTTCTTCAATTAAGCTTTCTACCTCAGTGATTTCTATAGATCCTAGGTAGTAGCTCTCATCTTCACTTTGAGATGTTTCAAGACCGTCAACGAAGATGGCAACGCTTCCGCGTCTGAGCTCGCCAACTGTAGGGTGAGCCATACCAAAGCCTCTAATAATTGCATAACCAAAGGCTATAACTGCCTGGGTAAGTCCGCGGGTTAATACCTGCAAGCAAATTGAACGAGAAGCCGGGAAAGTTATAAGCTTTTGGGTTACATCTTCAGGCTCACTGTCATCCATCTCATAGCGAGGTAAAATACCCTCTTCTCGTAAGTAGTCAGATACTTTTGGAAGCTTTCCCGTCTTAGCCTGATCACTCTCATCAAGATTGTTGAGGTACTTTTCTTTGTAAGCTTGAAGAAGCTCCTCATAATCTTTTTGGAGGCTCTCACCTGCCAAATCAAAGTCAATTAAGCGATGTGAATAATCTCTTGAAGCGCCAAGCATTTGTCCGCCCGGAATATCTTTAAAGGCAGCAGATATGCGCCTGGTGATTTCCATATCTCTAGTAGAGATAATGCGGCTCGTATACTTGCGCTCTAGAGTTGAGCGATACGCACGCACTAAAAAGACTGCCTCTTCTACTGAGCCTTGAGCCTGTTTAAGTGCAAGAGCTGCAAGTTCTGGATCCCACAGTGAACCCTCAGACATAACCTGGTTTACAAGTTCAGACATGTTTTCTAATATGCTTGTTACATCAATTGATTGAGCTGCGCGCGCACGTTTAAGCTCAATTAAATCAAGGGATGCCTCAATTGCTTGCTTTCCGCCCTTAACTGCAACGTATCCCATTTAGGCCTCCCCTCCAAAAATCTCTAGCTCACTGCTGCGAGGAAGCCCAAAGAGCTTACCGTTTTTATCTACAAAAAGCATGTCAATGCCGCAAGGGTATTCATCTGCGCGAGCCACTCTGGCCTTAAGAGCACGCTCATCACTTAGATACACTTCGTTTGTTTCTTTGATGCCAGGACCTTTGAGGCTTATCCTTTTCTGGGCTGCACCCTCAGGTGCTAAAGAAATTTCATCAAGCAAAACAAAGGCAGTACATGAGGTGTGGGGGTCTATAAGTGTGCCTGGCTTGGCATCTAGTATTGCTTGATAAGCTTCCTCATCACACTGAGGCACAAACAAAAAATCAGCCGTGCTAGCATCACTCACTTGAGCCTGTCGCTCTGCATGAAAATACTCAGAAGCTTGACTGGCGCTCTTGCCTAAAACACAAAAACTTATCTGCTGATCAAGCACCATAAGGGCAAGAGCGTCTAGATACACAGAGCCATAGGGGCTCTCTTCTTTGTCTAGATCTAAGCCCTCAATAATCTTTTCATCAATCTCTTGAAGCTCACCTGGTCTTGAAAGTGCGCAAAGCACCTTTCTATAGAGGCTTTGACTCGCAAATACTTCTTGATGTTGCTCCATTTACAGCTCCTCCTCCATAGTTTCAAACTGAACCTGACTTGCCTGATAAAGCTTTTGGCGATCAGCTTTTTGAGCTAAAAGCTCTTGTTGGGCATGTTCAAGCTTTGCTTCAAAACTCTCAAGCGTCTTCTGAATTTCTGGATGGGTATACGCTGCATCAATGATGGCCAGATTAAGTGCTAACTCATCTTTTGTGCCAAGCACAATGCCAAGGCCGCGAACACCCTCGAGCTCTACAACAGCCTCAGTAGCTACAGCTTCGCCAAGGTAAAAGAGGGTGTTTTTGGCACTCTCTCTTACCTTATTCATCACAAGGACTTGGCTTGGCTCTTTGAGGATTCGCACGGAGTAATCTTTTTGAATTGAGTCTGCAAGCTCTTTTGCTAGCTTAGGTGCAGACTCAATAAGAATTTCTGTTCTTTGTCGTCTTGTAAACAAGGTAGTGCATCCTTTTAATACATAGTTTTAGTTGATAATGAAACGGTTTCTTAATTGGATTGAAATAATCTCTAAAATAAGGGCCACAATTAAGCAGGTATAGACGATTACACCAACCTCATGAACGTTGTAGTAAAACGATCCTGCTTGAAAGAGCTGGTAACCAATACCTCCAGCTCCTGCAACCGCTCCAACTGCAACAGCATTAGAGAAGTTAATTTCAAATCTAATGAAGGTCCACGATAAAAGTTTTGATATGGTCTCAGGAATCACACACTGAAAAACAATTGGCCAGTAGCTCGCACCTGCTGCCTTAAGCGCTTCAATGGTACCTGGGTTAATCTCTTCAAAGGATTCTGAGAATGCTTTGGTAAGGTAGGCTATCGCGTGAAAGGAGATACCAACAACCGCAGCCTCAGTTCCAAGCCCAATTGCTACCGTAAAAATTAACACCCATAAAATGGTAGGTATCGCACGAATTAAAGACATAAGTGCCTTTACCACGTTTGATACCGCAGGGGTCGAGAAGTTCTCGGCCGCTAATAGTCCCAAGAAAAATGAGATGATTGCTGAGCCAATGGTACAAAGCAGTGCCACACAGATGGTTACGAAGGTCTCAGACAAAACTGTTTTCCAGGTAAAGTGTCCTGCATCCAAATTTGGCTGAAACATCATGGCGCCAAAATCTTTAAGTGAGTAATACAGCGCATTTCCAAGATCGATGTTTCCGTAATCCATTTGGATAAAGGTCCACACCGTGAGTACCACAAGCGCTATTAAGGTGTATTTAATAGCGTTGTTGCTGTTCTCTTTAGTCTTAAGCGCAATCTTTCCACTAGAAGTGCGCTCCATACCCTTAATTTCTTTTTCCATTACAGCATCGACCTCCTTACTTTGTTAGAAACGAGTTCGATAACTATTACGGCAATAATGGTGACAAGTACAACAAGTCCCGCCGTGTCATATCTAAAGTTTTTGTAATAGAGGTCAAATATAAATCCGATACCTGAGCCGGTAAGCATACCAACAAGGGTTGCAGATCTAATATTGGTCTCTACCATATACAAAATCCATGACATAAGCTGGGTAATTGCAAGAGGAATAGCCGCTTGAAACACAATGTGCCAGTAGCTTGCGCCTGTAGTTTTAAGCGCTTCAACAGGGCCCACTGAAATCTCGTCAAAGGTATCTAAAAAGAGACGGGCAAGCTGTCCAAAGGTTGATAAAAAGAGGGCGAGAAACCCGGTGAACTCTCCTTGTTTAAACGATAAGAGCAAGATTAAAGCCCAGGCTACAATAGGGATATTTCTGAACACAGATGCAATAACTCTAAGCGCCATGCGAACTACTACAGAAGATACACCCACAACATTTGAGCCAAGCACTCCTACTACAATGGCAAGTACACTTGCTAAGGTAGTGGACGCTACTGCAGCTAAAATAGTTGAGTAGGTTTGATATAAAATTTCAGGCAGCTCCTGTAAGGAATCAGCTGTAGGCATAAAATTGGTAAACAGCCAGGAAAGCGCAAAAGGAATGGATGAAATTGCATATATTGAATCATAGTCTGAATAGTTAGATGCAAACCATCCCATTAAAACGATAATGGCAATAGCAGCAATAATCGTAAGATTTTTCTTACGAAGATAGCTGTTGTCATACTTTGGCTGTACGCTTTGAGCGGCGCTAGTCATTTGAAGCACCAGCCTTGAGGTGACTATCTCCAATCTGCTCCATTGCAGAAACTTCTGTCGCCTCGTCTTTAGTTCCCTCGTAAATAAACTTAATAGTGTCAAGCGTAAGCTCTGATGGAAGACCTTCAAAGACCTTTTTACCGTGTCTTAGACCAATGATTTTATCGGAAAAATCAATTGCCGTTTTAACCTGGTGTAAGTTGACTATGCAGGTAATGCCCTTAGTATCAACAATTTCTCTGAGCTGCTTCATAACAGCTTCAGATGATTTAGGGTCAAGTGATGCAATTGGCTCATCGCAAAGCATCATAGCTGGGTCTTGGTTGAGTGCACGTGCAATACCCACGCGCTGCTTTTGTCCACCAGAAAGTCTATCGGCTCTTCTGTAGGCAAACTCTGAGAGTCCCACCTCGTCTAAGAGCTCAAAAGCGCGCTGCTTTTCTTCTTCTGAATACAATCCTAAAGCACCGGCGATAACATTTTTATAGCCAAGGCGACCGTGCAGCACGTTTTCAATTGCACTTAAGCGGTAGATCAGGTTATAGCCCTGAAATATCATACCTACATTTGTGCGGTAGTCTTTAAGCTCAGATCTATTAAGTGAGGTAACTTCCTTACCTTTAAACTTAATGCTTCCACTACTTGGCTCAATAAGTCTATTAATACAGCGCAAGAGTGTAGATTTACCAGCACCCGAAGAACCTATAATGGTTATAAGTTCTCCGGTATTTGCGGTAAAGCTCACTGAATCAAGCGCCTTTTTATCTGCGGTATAAGACTTAGACAGGTCCTTAACCTCAAATAATAGTTCCTTGTTCAATATTAATCTCCCCTTACAAATAGCTCTTAGTTAAATAAATTAAAGAGCTCTAATTGGGTCGTACCAAGATGATTCAACTTTGATGAAGTTGTTCTCACCCTTTTGCTTCCAAAGCGCACCGGTGCTTTGATCTTTAGGAGCAAATAAGAGTGGGTTATCTTTGTTTGCAGGATCAGTAAGAGCAGCAGTGAGGTTTTCAATGGTCTCTGGCTTAAGCTCATTTGAGTTAACAACAAGAGGTGCGTTGAGAACAGGAGTTGATTGGATGATAAGGAACTCTTTACCAATTACGCGGTCAAAAGGAGCAGCTGCACCCTCTTTTACCTTATAGATTGCGCCTGGTTGGTTTGGCTCGCCTTCTACAGTGTCATTCTCAAGATATTCAACGAGGTCGACATCATCAACGGCAGCAACGTCTGCATCCCCAAGTAGGAGGTTTACGCAAGAGCCTTGGTGGGTGTTACCAAAGAGAACTTCTGAGAAAAATCCTGGTTTAGTAAGTTCATCTGATGACTCAAGACCAAAGTGCTTAACAATTGCAGCTGATGGAACTTTAAATCCTGAGGTTGATGATGGAGAAACAAAAGACATACGCTTGCCCTTAATTGGGTCAATGCTGTAGCCATCTGCAGTCTTGTACTCATCGCCATTTTCTGGCTGAACAGCAAGGCGTGAGTAATAAATTGCCTCGTCTAATTTACCGTTAGCATCAGAGGTAGTAACGAGAGGAATAACTGCAGGATTTTTTTGCTCTGCTTGCACAAAACCCTCAGCACCCATGTATGCAATTTGTGCTTTGCCTGATGAAATTGCCTCAATTGCAACGTTGTAGTCAGTGGTTGTCATAAGTTTAACTGGCTTGCCAACGCCTTTTTCAAGCACTTTACCAAACTCTGCACGACCTGCATCAAACTCAGTTGCTGACTCGTTTGGATACCAAACCATGGTAATCTCGTCTGGTTCTTTGATAGCTGAAGGATCAACGTTTCCGCCAGCTTGTACGGCTGCTCCGCCTTTGTCGCCAGAAGTTGAACATGCGCTTAAACCTGCAAGAGCTGCAAAAGCACCTGCACTAAGTATAAAATTACGACGACTAAGTGAGGTATTAGTTTTCATGAATTTCTCTCCTTTTATAAGAACAAAGCGTCAGAAATAATACGAACTCAATCTTAAAAAAGGAGGAGTTTTCTATGGATAAATCTACGTTAACTTTGAATTCAAACGTTACATTTAGATTTATTAGAAAAATAATTTAATAAATTTAAGAGATATTTAGCACTGTTTACAAGATTTTTAACAGATGTTTATAAAGCGCAAACAGGCAAAAGAAACCCCACCTAAATTCAAAATTTAGGTGGGGCGTAGGGAGTATGTTAGCTAGGCTTATTCAGCAACTTTTTGCTTATCAACAGCCTTGTTTAATAAGGTAAGTGAAATAGTAGTAAAGGCAACACAAATAACTGCCATAGCCATACCAACAGATACACTTCCCTGCTCAAACTCTCTCACAATAAAGGTTGAGACTACTAAAACATTTGGAGGGGCAATTAAACTTGCGGTAACAAGTTCTCTAAATGAAATAATAAAGGTCATAATCCATGCTGTTAAAATTCCAGGCTTGATAAGAGGAAATACTACACGTCTTAAAATATAGAGCGGCTTTGCTCCAAACACACGAGCAGCATCTTGTAAGCTGTCAGATATCTGTCCTGCAGCAGAAGTAACGTACTGAATGGTGTATGGTAGATAGAGCACCACGTAAGCTAAAACTAAAATTCCTAAGGTATTGTACAGTGGAGCAACATCGTAGAGTGCATTCCAGAAAATCATGATACCTAAAACCATAACAATGCTTGGTAAAAATGATGGGAGTAACGATACACCCTCAGTTAAGGTGCCAAGTGCCTTAGGTCTAATCTTTCTAATTACTACAACAATAATAGTTCCAAGCACAGCGCAGATACTTGCAGCAGCAACTGCCAAAATTAGGCTGTTAATAATTGCACCAATACCCTTAGAGTTACTGGTAAAGAGATCTATATAGTGCTGGAAGGTAAAGTTTCCCAGAGCAAGTCCTAGACCTCGTAAGTTAATAAGTGATGTAGAGATAATTGCAAAAAATGGAACAATGATAGAAAAGAAGATAGTCACTATGATGTAAATCCACGCCACAACAAGAGCTAGCTTACTTAACTCTTCAAACTTAAAGCGAGAACCCTTTCCAGATACCAAGTTATAGCTTTTTCGGTTACTAATATAGTTTTGCAGTAGCCACATTACCACACAGATACCAATCAATACACTCGAAAGAGCTGCTGCATTTCCAAAATGAACTGGGGCTACTGTTGCATAGCGATGAATTTGAGTGGTAAACACATCAAAGCCAATACGAACTCCTAAGGTAGCAGGAGTTCCGTACTCAGAGAGCGTTTTAACAAAAATTAAGAGTGCGCCAATAGCGTAGTTAGAGGTAAGAAGCGGGAAAAATATCTTTCGAAGGCGCTGACCAAAGCCTGCTCCAAATACCTGTGCAGACTCCTCTAAGCTTGAAGGAATATTAAGCATCGCGTTTTTAAGAAGGGTAAACATAAAAGGAAATGAGTGTAAACTCATAACGATTACTAAACCAGCAATGCTAAAAAAGAAGTCCTCGCTTCCCTTAAACATTGGAAACACCTGTTGTAAAAGACCACGTTTTTGCATAAATAAAATCCAACCCATTGATGCAATAAAAGGTGGTGTCATAAAAGGAATCATAAATATGATGTCAAATATCTTATATTTTGCAAAACGCGTACGTGAAAATAAATAAGCAAGTGGGGTTGCAATAAGTGTTGAGACTATTACAACTAAGGCACCTAAAAATAGTGAGTTTGCTATCATCTGAGCATTCTCACTTTGTACCACTACATCAATAGCGCCCGCTATATTAAGCTTGCCATCTTGAAAGAGCGCAGTAGCAAATATTGCCCCAAGCGGACAAATAATTAAAACAAAAAGTATAACTGCAATAATGGCTAGCACAATATAGCGCATGTTATCTTGAATACGACTAAGCAATTGCTGATCCTCGCTTAACATGAGGCTTAAGGCAGCTTATACAGCTGCCTTAAGCTAGAATTTACCACCTTATTTAGAGCACATCTTGTTAATTTTTTGCGCATCCTCTGCAGCAGTTTTCATGCTTTCTTCCCAGTTAGGTTCAATCTGAGGAATGTCTTTTAGAGGAATACGGTTAGTTTGCTCAATTCCTTCAATACCTGGTAAGAGATATGCATCTACTACCATCTTTTGAGACTCATCACTGAGTAAGAAGTCAATAAATGCTTGAGCATTCTCTGGGTTTGGAGCTTCTTTCATAATCATTGCCGGACGAGGATTTACTACGGTACCACCCTTTGGATAGTAAATTTGTAGTGGCTCGCCTTTGTCGATTGACTTAAATGCATTGTAGTCAACACCAGCAACTAATACACCAACTTCACCAGTGGTTACCGCTTCAAGAGCAGCTTTGTTAGCACCAGGAACAATCATTCCATTTGCAGCCATTGCCTCAAAATCATCCCAGCCGTTTGCAGCTACATAGTTAGCAACAAAGTCTTTGCAAGCGCCTGATTTTTCTGGGTCAGGAATAGCTAGTTGGTCTTTGTACTGTGCATCTGCAAGCTCAGACCAATCTGCATTCATCTCTGGAAAGATTGTGGTGTTATAAATAACACCAACAGCTGATGCGCTGTAACCAAAGAGGGTGTTTTCTGGATCAATCCAGTCCTTTACCATCTCGCCCGCACGCTTAGGAGTATAAGATGCGAGTTTGTCTTGATTCTTTAAGGTAAGGCCATCTGACCATGATGCTAGAACCACAACGTCTGCAACTGGATTTGCTTTCTCAGCCTCAAGACGAGCAAGGATTTCTCCGGTAGTTCCTTGAAACACTTCAACTTTGATACCGGTTTGCTTTTCAAACTCAGCTACCTGCTTGTCTACTAGACCAGCTGGAGAAGGCATATACACTGTTACTGTGCCTGAACCCTTTTTGTCTGCTACCCCATCTGAGCTACTTTGTGCAGCATTTGAGTCTGAACTTGGTGCTTGATTACTAGAGCTTGCATTGTTGCCACAAGCGGCAAGAGCAAAGCATAGTGCAAGTACCATACTGATAAGTACGATTAGCTTTTTCATGTTATCCTCTCTTTATTTTTAACTGAAGCTAATTACCTTGTTATCTGGAACATAGACGTCTATATGGCTCCCAACATCCATTTTTTGTTTGGTGTTTAAAAACCATACTTGGTCTTGGAATTTTGTATGTGACTGGAAGGTATAACCAAGGAACTGCTGGAAAAGCACTTCAACCTGGTATTTGTGGGCATTGTCAATTGGAGTAAGTTGGGCGTGCTCTGGTCTAAACATATGTTTGTCATCAATCCAGTTAGAGTTACCAACAAACTTTGCTACAAACTCTGTTTGAGGATCTGAATATACTTCTTCTGGAGATGCATATTGTTCAATATGGCCTTCTGATAAGACCGCAATTTTGTCACTCATAGACATAGCTTCTACTTGGTCATGAGTAACAAATACAGCAGTAACGCCAAGTTCACTCACTAAGACTGTAATCTCTGCACGCATCTGCTCTCTTAGTTGAGCATCAAGTGCTGAGAGTGGCTCATCAAATAAGATGCAAGACGGCTTAATTACAATTGCACGTGCAAAAGCTACACGCTGTTGCTGTCCTCCGGAAAGTTGATGTGGATAGCGATCAGCAAAATTTTCAAGACGAACTGCCTTAAGCGCATCTTTTACCTTTTGCTCAAGCTGATCTGTCCTTTTAGCAGCTCTCAGTCCAAAGGCTACGTTTTCAAAAACAGTCATGTGAGGCCAGAGGGCAAAGTCTTGAAATACAAATCCGAGCCCACGCTTCTCAGGTGGGATATTTATGTTTTGTTTAGATGAATAAATGCAGGTGTCATCAAAATAAATCTCTCCTGCATTTGGAGTCTCAAGTCCAGCAATCATTCTGAGCAAAGTAGTTTTACCGCATCCAGAGGGACCTAAGAGTGTGGTAAAGCTACTATCCTCAATAATAAGGGTAGACGGAAAAATAACCTGTTTTGAGCCGTAGGATTTCTCAATATCCAAAAGTTTAATATTAATGTGACTCAACCTCTCTTAATATGAACAGATGCAAGCCAGATTATTTTAGGCGATTAACTCATAAAAAGATAAGTATTGAGATATTTGCATATTTAACTTATTTACATCTATATTTTTAAATTTTTAGAGATATTATTGCGTTATTTTGCATATTCGTATGTTCTATTGATTATATTTAATAAGAAAGTAACGATTAATTTCGGTTTCTGTACACTTGTTAAATTTAGATTATTCTGAAAAAGAAAAGCATCCTGCTGAAGTATTATCCAACAGGATGCTTAATTACTCAACAAACTTAGCTTAGTCCTGGTACTTTCTAAAAACATAAGATAGTGCGGCAAGCATTAGCATAAATAAGCCAGATATAAAGGCAATAGGGGTCACGCTCTTTAGATCTGAGGTCTTAGGTAGAGCTTGAACAAACATTACTTTCTCTGCCTCATCTGCATTAATTGTCTCTATAACTGCTCCTTCACCGGCTTCTTTAGTAGCTGACTGTGATTTCATCTCAACTGACTTATAGAATCCAGTGTATTCAGCCTTATTAGACTCTTGGTAGTTAACACCTTTTACGAGGCTAAGAACTTTAGCTTCGGTCTTAGGATCGCTTGTTGGATCAGTCGTAGGCTCAGTCTTAGGGTCAGTTGATGGATCCTTACCTGGTTCTTCGCCCTTCTTAACTGGCTCGAGCGTCAGTGGATCAAGTCCCATTTCTTGAGCGTACAGCAAGGCAACTTCAGCATCACTAAGTGGCTTGCTAAATATTTTGGCTGATTTAACTGCTCCATTAAATTGACCAGTCAAAGAGCCATCTCCTTCGATGTCTCCACCAATTACCCAGTACTGTGATTTAGAAGGGAGTGGCTTGATCTTTCCAGACATCTCCTCAGAAGCTATTTGAATTCCGTTAACATATAGTCTTAATAACTTACCGTCATATACACCGGTAAGGTGATTCCATTCACCAAAGTTAATTGCATTTAAAGTTTTTGCAATATGATAACTGCCACCATCATGTGCCCAAAACTCAAGATAAGCACTCTCTTCAGAGCTTTTTCCAACTTCAAAAATAAATCCAGCACCCTGAGTTGCACCAAAAATATCTGCAGTGCCATCAAAATAATTAACGCGTGCAGTAGTTGAGAAGGTAAAGCCATCCTGAATTTTTTCAAATTCTTCTTTAGTTATTGGTGTTTTATAACCCTGAGATTCAGAGTGACTAAAGTCAGCAACATAATCATTTACCTTATCGTCAAAAACAATTTTTCCTGGAATCTTTGTAGTTGGTGAGCTCGGAAGATTATTAACATCGGCGCCATCTTCATTTAAATAGCTTCTGCCGTTAGCATCTTTGAGTCCATCCTTAGTAAAAGTGGTGTCTACCAAATCAGCCTTTGGTAAACCTTTTTCTACATCAGCTTTTGTAGGATATACTCTCTCACGATCAGGTGTTACAAAGCTTGCAGTAAGCTTTGAATCAAGATTTTCTTGTCCAAATGCATTTACTGGAGTGATAGTAACGGTGTATGCAGTATTTGGCTTAAATGATTTGTACTTATATACATATGGGTTTGGCTGAGGGTTAATATAGAAGTCAGACCAAGTCTTAAATTCTTGAATCTTTTTGCCGTCGTTATCAGTAAAAACATAGTGATAAGAGTGGACAATATCTCCCTCTACACTATCTGGGTTAACCTGAGCTTGATCAAAGGTAAAGGTAGCATTAGTTGGTCCTACTTCAGAAACTGTAAGTTTAGCATCTGAGGCAAATGCTGGAGCCTTTGCTTTATCGTAACGAGCATTTGTATAAGGTCTCTCTTTATTCACATCAAAGGTCCAGGTTTGAATTGGACCTTGTGGCTTGCCCTCTGATCCAATGTCATACATATTGATGCTTACCTTGCTGCCATCAGCATTAAGCACCATAGCCTGTGCAACTTCACCAGCATTATCAGGTACAGAGCCTTCTTGATAACCCTTTTCTTGTTCCATATAAGAAAGGGTTACCGTATTAACAGCTGTCCAGCCCTTTTCATCCTGATAAATTGAGCGAGGGTGTTGGTTAGCTGAGTGAATATGTCCTGAGAATGAAACTACATTTTTATACTTATCAAATGCACCAACAAGTCCTGAGCCATGCCACTCATCAGATACGTAAAAGGTATTTTTAATTGGATGATGAAAGAAAACAAAAATTGGCAGATCTGGAGTATCCTGAGAAGCTTGGCTTAACTGCTTGTCTAACCAGGTGCGAGCATAAGCATAGCTATCAGTGTTTTTAAGCGTTGGGGTACCAGCTGCAATATAGTCTTTTTTAAGTGGTACATCCTCTTCTGTAACCTTACTTAAGTCAGCTTCTTTAACACTTCCAGCACCTGGTGAAAGTGTAATAATGTGGTATCCATTTACCTTTTGGTGAGTGAGCGGATAGTCTTTGGTAAATTTTTGTACACCCTCGTAGCTTCCGTTATAAAGTTCGTGATTACCTAAGGACTCAATAATCGGAGCTTCGCCTTCTACCTTATCTAGTACCTCAGAATAGGTTTTGAGCTGATCTTCATAACCGTTATCAGTAAGGTCACCATCTACAATAATGCGGTCAACATTTTTCTCGGTAAAAAGATTGAGCGCTTCTTCAAGACGTCCATTTTCTTTTTGCTTATTTGGGCCAACATGGGTGTCAGATATAATACCTAGCTCAATTTTTGGCTCCTGAGAAGTTTCAGATGAAGCACGCTCTGAAGATGCTGGAGAAGCTACAGGTAGTGGCTCTTCTTGAGCTTTATCTTCTTCCAAAGGTTTTTCTTCAGGCAAGTTTTCACTTACTGAAGTGTTTGAGCTCTCTTCAGTTCCTGATTCATGTGATGGCTCTTGGGTTTCTTCTACAGGTTTTACGTTTACCTCTTCAGAAACTGTTTCCTCAGAAACAACTGGCTCGTCTGTTTGTTGCTCAGTGGCATACGCAGTTTGTGGAACAATACTTAGTGGCAGTACTAGTGCTGCACAAAGCACAAGATTTCTCGCATAAGAACTATGCTTCATTCAAAACCCTTTCTCTCAACTTTTTTTAAGACGGGTTTAATTGTAAAAAGCACATGTTTCAAGCAAGTTTACGTCATGTAAGAATTTATCTTACAAAGAGAGCAATCGTTTTAAATTTTTGATTATAGATTAAAATTTCTTAATCTTATTACAACAATTTAAGAAAAAATAAAATCCCGGAAACATTTCTGTAACCGGGATTAAATAGTTCTTAAATTCTATGCATTAAAAAAGGTTTAGTCGTCAGAGCCTTAATGAACATCTGCTTTCTCTTTATGAGAGGTGTATGCTATGCAACGTTTTTCTTTCTAAGCGCAAGACCTGCTACGCCTAATGAGATGAATGCAGCTACAAGAGCTACTGGAGCAGCGCTGTTAAGATCTGACGTCTTAGGCAAAGCCTTTGCATACTTCTTCTCGTAAACTACAGTCTTTTCTACATCACTAGCATCAGCTGGAGCAGCTTTAGTACCATCAGTGTAGAAGCCAGTATATTCTCCTTCAGTTTCTTTATTACCTAAATCGTAAGAAGGCGTTGTTGGAGTAACTTCTGGGGTTGTAGCTTTTTCAGCAGGAACGAGTTTAAATTGTGCGTACACTGCTTTTAAAGTGCCTTGGTTTTCACCATTAACAACTAACTCAAATTTATTGTCGCCTACTTTTTTAAGACCCTTAGCACCATCTGCAATTTCAGCTTTAGTGTCTGCAGGAGGAATTACCGTAATAGTATAGGTGCCAGCTGCCACCTGTGCGTCTGATAGCCATTGCTTATTATCATTAAATTTACCAGGTACAGCTTTACCAGCATTGGTAATTGCAAGCTTTGCTTCACTTGTTCTTTTACCATCTAATCCTAAAACAGTAGCTCCAATAGTGTATGAACCTTCAGCTTCCGCAAATTTAGCAGTAAATGTCATATCAGATTCAAATTTATAATCTTCTGTAAATTTAATTTCTTTGCCATCTTTATCTTGAGCATAAAAGCCTAAAAATTCTTTATCCGATAACTTAGCCATTTCATTAACTTTAGCAAAGTTTTCAGCGTTTAAGCTATTGCCCTTAACAAGCTTTATCCTTAGATCTCCACTAGAGAAATCTGGATTGAT
>JASBYZ010000001.1 GCA_029983705.1 Coriobacteriales bacterium | reverse complement strand
TAAAGCATCTCTTTGAGCTCTCAACCTGCTCATACATGCGTGAGGATGGACGTACTATTCTCTTACTTGCTCCAGATCCAAAGGCAAACACTGAGGCCAACAAAAATGGCATTCCGGTAAACAACCAGGAAGGTCAGATGGTTCCTCAAGGACAAGCAGCTTAGTGCTTTCTGAAAAATTTAAATAACATTTAAATGCAAGGCCTACATCAGTACAATTGGTGTAGGCCTTAAATCTTTTACGTGGGAGTTTTTTCGTTTATGAATCAATTTATGCCAGAAGTAAGTGACGATAAGCTACATGAAGAGTGCGGTGTCTTTGCCGTATATACTCCAAATAAAGATGCGTCTCGTCTCTGTTATTTTGGATTGCATGCCCTCCAACATAGAGGACAAGAATCTGCAGGAATTGCAGTTGGAGATAACGCTACCGTATTGGTAAGAAAAGACTTAGGACTCGTACAACAAGTTTTTAGTGATAGTGACATTGCAGCACTTACTGGTCATGTTGCACTTGGACACGTTCGCTACGGCACGAGTGGCGCAAAAAGTTGGGAAGCTGCCCAGCCGCATCTTTCTACAATTGGTTCAGAAATTATCGCCCTTGCACATAATGGTACGCTTGTTAATAGTGATGCGCTCAGACGTGAGCTTATAAACCTTGGCGTTCCTTTTGTATCAAACACTGACTCAGAGGTAGCCTGCAAACTTATTGGTTACTTTACTGAACAGACCCATCATATTCGTGAGGGCATCCATAAGACCATGGAGCTTATGGAGGGCGCCTATGCCATGGCCCTTATTAACAATGAGTCTTTATACGCCTTTAGAGATCCAAACGGTATTAGACCTTTAGTTTTAGGTAAGTTTGCTAATAATGAAGGATGGGTTATCTCATCTGAAACCTGTGGGCTTGATATAGTGAGCGCTGAATTTGTGAGAGACGTTCTTCCTGGAGAGGTTGTTCGCATTTCTAAAGATGGTATTGATTGCGAGCAGGCAATTGAGCAAGAAGATGAGGCGCTGTGTATCTTTGAGCACGTGTACTTTGCTCGTCCTGACTCTGATATCCAGGGCGATAATATCTATGAGGCACGTGTAAAGATGGGCAGACAACTCGCAAGAGAATCTAAGGTAGATGCTGATATTGTTATTGGCGTGCCAGATTCAGGACTACCTTCAGCGGTTGGCTTTGCTCAAGAGAGCGGTATACCTTATGCAGAAGGCCTTTTAAAAAACCGCTACGTTGGACGCACCTTTATTGAGCCTACTCAAGAGCTGAGAGAGCGCGGGGTAAGGCTTAAGCTTAACCCAATTAAGAACACCATTAGAGGAAAGCGCCTGGTAGTGATTGATGACTCTATTGTGCGCGGTACTACCTCAAGACAAATTGTGACCCTACTAAGAGATGCAGGTGCTAAGGAGGTTCACATGAGAATTGTGTCTCCAGAAGTAAAGTGGCCTTGCTTTTATGGTATTGATACAGAGACTCAAGACCAACTTATTTCTGCAAACCTCTCAACAGAAGAAATTAGAGAGCACATCAATGCTGATTCTTTAGCGTTTCTTTCAATTGATGGTCTTAAAAAATGCGTAAGCAGCGGAGGATATTGCGACGCCTGCTTTAGCGGAGACTATATTGTTGAGATACCAAAGGAGTTTTCAAAGGGTAAGTTCTTAGAAGGTTATACTCCACATAACTTAAAGATAAAAACTAATCACCAAACCATACAGGGTAGCTGCCCTCTTGATCCTGAGAGAAAGGGACTATAAGTGAGCTCAAAAGAAATTAGTTACAAAGATGCTGGTGTTGATACTCATGAAGGTGCTGTAGCGGTCGATAAAATCAAGGCAAGCGTTAAGCGCACCTATAGACCTGAGGTAATTGGAGATCTTGGTGGCTTTGGAGGACTTTTCTCAATTGCGCGTGCAAAAGAGATGCAAGAGCCTGTGCTGGTAAGCGGCACCGATGGTGTGGGTACCAAGCTTGAGCTTGCTAAACGCCTTAACATGCATGAGGGTGTAGGTATCGATCTCGTAGCTATGTGCGCAAACGATATCCTAGTCAGCGGTGCTGAGCCACTGTTCTTCCTGGATTACATTGCAATTGGAAAGCTTGACTCAGACTTTGTAGCAAAGGTAGTAGAAGGCATTGCTCAAGGCTGTGAGCTTGCGGGCTGCTCGCTTATTGGTGGAGAGATGGCTGAGCACCCAGGGGTTATGGATCCAAAAGAATATGATCTCTCTGGCTTTTGCGTGGGCCTTGCAGATAAAGCCCATATGTTAAGCCCAAACAATGTGTCTGAGGGAGACATTATTCTTGGACTGTCATCTACAGGCATTCACTCAAATGGTTTTTCTTTAGTGAGAAAGGCTTTTACCGATATCTTAAGTGATGAGGAGCTCTTAAAATCCCAAGAGTCACTTGGCGGAAAGTCATATGCAGAGGCTCTTATGACTCCTACAAGAATTTACGTAAAGCCGGTCTTAGAGGTCTTACAAAAAAGTGATGCAATTGTTGCGCTTGCCCACATTACTGGTGGAGGCATTACAGAAAACTTAAACCGCGCCCTACCAAAAGACCTAGATGCGCAGGTAAGACTTGGTAGTTGGGAGATCCCTCCAATCATTACTACGGTTGTTGAGGCTGCAGGTCTATCAGAGTCTGAGGCACTTAAGACCTTTAATATGGGCATTGGCCTTTGCATTATTGTCAAACAAGATAAGCTTGACGACCTCGTAAGTTTGCTTGATCACATGGGCGAGAAGTACTTTGAAATTGGACGTATTGTAAGCGGAGTGGGAGAGGTGCACTACAGTCGTGATTAAACTTGGCGTACTTATTTCTGGTAACGGAACAAATCTGGTAGCAATCCAAGAAGCTATTGAAGCAAAAAAGTTAGATGCCTCAATTGAGCTTGTTATATCATCTCGACCAAAAGCTAAGGGGCTTAAGCGTGCACATGATATGGGGCTTCAAACGATGTCTCTCTCAAGTGATATCTACGATTTAGGGCCAAGCGCTGCAGATGAAATTATCGCCTCAATGATGCGTCAAAATGAGGTTGACTACATTGTTATGGCTGGATATATGAGAAAAGTGGGCGAGGTAATACTCAAAGCCTTTCCTGATAGGGTGCTTAATTTACACCCAGCACTTTTGCCATCATTTCCGGGTGCTCATGCAATTGAACAAACCTGGCTCTCAGGAGTAAAGGTTGCAGGAGTTACTGTTCACTTTGCAAATGAGGTCTATGATCAGGGTCCTATTATTGCTCAGCGTGCTATTGAGGTTCCTGAAGGCGCTAGCTTAGGCGAACTTGAAGAGCTTATTCATGCAGAAGAGCACAAGCTCTATCCAGAGGTTTTGCAACTGTTAGCAGAAGATAAAGTTAAGATTATGGGCGATAGAACCGTAAGAATTTTTTACTAAGGAGTATGAACTAATGCCAGAGTATCCAATTAAACGCGCTCTTATTTCGGTGACTAATAAAGAGGGGATTGTAGACTTTGCTCGCTCGCTCTCAGATGATTTTGGTGTAGAAATTGTATCTACTGGAGGAACTGCAAAGGTCTTATCTGAGGCTGGTATCAACATTACTCCTATCGAGGAGCTCACTGGTTTTCCTGAGATGATGGACGGACGCGTGAAGACGCTTCATCCAAAAGTTCATGGAGGACTTCTGTGCAGAAGAGACAATAAAGAGCACGTACAGGATGCTAAAGACCATGATATCGAAATGATAGACATGGTTGTTGTAAACCTGTATGAGTTTGAAAAGACGGTTGCTCAAGACGATGTAGACTTTGCTGATGCAATTGAGCACATTGATATTGGTGGCCCATCCATGCTTAGAAGCGCTGCTAAAAACCATGAGTTTGTAAGCGTAGTAACTAAACCTGAAGACTACGACATGATTTTAACTGAGATGAAAGAACATGAGGGTGCAACTACGCTTGAAACAAGAAGAAAGCTTGCACTTGAGGTCTTTAGACTTACTTCTCACTATGATAATGCAATCTATCAGTACCTGTTTGAAACTGTTCATATCGATGAGATCGATGGCTGTGAAGGAGACGATGAGGCCTTTGACGCAGCTGAAAAAGCAGCACTCTTTCCAGACGATTTACGTATCTTTGTTAAAAAACAGCAAGATTTGCGCTACGGAGAAAACCCACACCAGCGTGCTGCCTTTTATAAGACTGATGAGTGCAATCTTTTCTCGCTTGCAAACGCACACCAACACCAAGGAAAAGAGCTCTCTTATAACAACTTCTTAGACACTGATGCAGCATGGTCAGCAGTAAGAGAGTTTGATACTCCAGCCTGTGTAGTAGTAAAACACCTCAATCCATGTGGTGCTGCAGATGCAGAAAATTTAGTTGAAGCCTATGAAAAAGCCTTTGAAGGAGACCCAGTTTCTGCCTACGGTGGAATCCTAGCTTTTAACAGAACTGTAGATGCAGATGTTATCGAGCACATCCAAGCTCACAAGCACTTTATTGAGGTAATTATTGCACCTGAATATACTGATGAAGCTCTTGAGGCACTTAAGAAAAAGAAGAAATGCCGCGTGCTTTCAACCAATGGCGGTCTAAACCAGGCAGGTTCAGAGCTTGAGTTTAGAAGCGTAGAGGGTGGCCTTCTAGTTCAAGAGCGTGACTATGCATCTGAAGATTCATCTGAGTTTAGCGTGGTAACTGAGGCAAAACCAACTGATGATGACCTTGATGAGCTCCTCTTTGCCTGGAAGGTATGCAAGTCTGTTAAGTCAAATGCAATCCTACTTGTTAAAGATCACGCAAATGTTGGTATGGGTGCAGGCCAGCCAAACCGTGTTAACTCTGCACGCATTGCAATTAAGCAAGCGGGCGATAAGGCAAAGGGTTCAGTATGTGCATCAGATGCCTTCTTCCCATTTAGAGACAACATTGACGTACTTGCAGAGGCGGGCATTAAAGCCATTATTCAGCCAGGCGGATCAATTAGAGATGAAGAAGTTATTGAGGCTTGCAATGAACATGGCATAGCCATGGTGTTTACTGGGCACAGACACTTTAAACATTAAAAAATTGAAAGGAACTAAGGTGGCCGATACCTATAAACATCCTCAGCCAAAATTAGTATCTTCCGTATTTCAACTGGGAAAAGAGCTTGCTAAAGCATCTAAACCAGTTATTAAGTCATCACTAGATGCAAGCCAAAAAATTGCTCATGCAGCTAAAGGCGCCTACGAAGAATTAAAAGTAGCAGATAAGGAGCGGGTAAGAGAAAATCTTATCCCGCTTGCTACAGATATTGCTCAAAGTACCGCAAAAGAAGCCTCTAAGCTTATTAGCAAGTTTGCCTCCGAGGGATATAAGGCAGCGAGCGAGAAAGGATTTAATCCGTTTTCACGCGAGCGCAAAGATCCAAAAACAGGTCAGACAGTATATACAGAGGCCTATGTAGTTAATGAAGACGGTAGCAGAGATTACGAAAGCCCACTTGTTGAAGACACCCCACCACTCAGTGGTCTTAAGGCAAAAATAGCGGGTACTGTTCTTATTTTAGTTGGCGTGCCCATGCTTATCTTGCCCGGACCTGGCATTGCTGCTATTTTAGCGGGACTTGCACTCTTAAGGAGGTAGTTAGATGAGCGAGCAATCTAAAAACGCACTTCCAGAAGACCAAGTGGGAACTCCGGTAATAACGTTACGGTGGAGACTTGCAAACAAGCAACTTGTATTAGGTAAGAGAAACTTTAAAAATCTAGATGCACTCTTGTTGCCAGATGGACTTATCGCCTGGATTCATCAACACATTGAGTGGACTCTTCCTGAGGCAGTTATGAAAGACCCATCAGGGGTGCTTGTGGTCGATATTGACAAAGATGAGCATGCGATGATGGATGTTGTGGCCTACGAGCCACTTAAAGATAGAAGCTCTGAGGCTCTCATCAATCGAGCTTTATCAGATGATATCCAGCATAAACTTGCTCCTCAGGAGCTTATATGGCTTTATACAGATGGCAAGTTTATTGTTTTGTGCGAAGAGTCAAAGGCCTTATGTGCATCACACAGTCTTGCCTATGACTTAGCAAAAACTCAAAGAATTCCTCTCGAGTTTGACCCTCAGGCTTCTATAGAGGATGCCGATGAGGTCTTACTTGTATCTGATGAGCATGGTTTTGTAGGTTCTGACGATAAACGCGGGCAGATGGCTGCGCAATTTGAAGAGTACTGGTTAAAGCTTACAAATTCTAAATTTGACTAAGCAAGCATAAAAGTAAGGTGTGTTCAGATTGTGAAAGTATTAAGCCAGTTAACTGTTATTTGGAATAAATTGCTAGACAAGCGTTTATATATACATTTAAATATGGAATAGTCTTAAAACACAGGGGATAGTCCCAAGATTAAAAGACACGAAAGGAAGACTATGACTTCTGTAAAGAACAAATTTCTCGCTGGCTTAATGTCAATGATGGTTGTTGCATCATTCGGCGCACTTGCTGCATGTGGTGGTGGCGCTGCAACTACTGACGCTCCAGCAACCGACAAACCAGCTGCTGAGGCAGGCGCTGCTGCAGGTGCTTACAAAGATGGTACCTATGAAGGCGTTGGTAAGGGTAAGAACGGCGACGTTAAGGTAAGCGTTACTGTTGCTGGTGGTAAGATCACCGACGTTAAGGTTGGCGACCACAGCGAAACTGAGGGAATTTCTGATAAGGCTATCGAGGAAGTTCCAAGCGCTATCGTTGAGAAGCAAGGTACTGAGGGCGTAGAGACCGCTTCAGGTGCAACCATGACTTCACAAGCTATTATCGATGGTGTTAACCAGGCTCTTGAGTCAGCTAAATAATTTAGATTTTATCTAAACTATGCTAAAGCCACTCGCATCTCGCGAGTGGCTTTTTTAGTATTAGGGAATAACTATCAAATCTAATAAGCTGAAAAAGTAAGTAAAGAGGTATGACATGGTAAATACTGAGGCAGTAAGCCAGGAGCAATTAAGAAAATATGCAGAGCTTCTCGTTAAAAAAGGAGCTCATGTGCAAGAGGATCAAAAGATTTACTTAACTGCTCCAATTGAGGCAGCGCCATTTGCACACCTTGTAGTTGAAGAGGCATATAAGGCTGGTTCTGGTGCAGTAACCGTAGTGTATGACGATGATGTGCTCACCAAGCTCACTTATATGAATAATCCGCTTGAGTATTTTGATACGGTGGCAGAGTGGCAGGCTGAGCGAGCAAACTCACTCGCACGTGAGGGTGCAGCATTTATATTCTTAGAGGGATCAGACCCAAACGCGCTTAAGGGTGTGGATCCTAAAAAGCCAGCGCTTGCTCGCAAAAGAAGAAATGAAGCTTATAAAGACTATCGTGAAAGAATTGACTTTGGTCATAATCAGTGGCTTATTGCAGGTGTTTCAACTCCAAAATGGGCAGAAATGGTATTTCCAGAACTTAAGGGCGAGGATGCAGTAAACGCGTTATGGCATGCAATTTTACTTACTGCTCGCGCGGATGGCGATAATCCAATTGCTGCCTGGGATGAGCACAAGAAAAACTTTGATGAGCATAAAGAATTTTTAAACTCACAAAAGTTTGTAAAGCTTCACTACACCAATGAGAAGGGTACGGACCTCTATGTTGGTCTTCCAGAAAAGCATCTCTGGGAAGGTGGAGGCGCAGAGACTGATGGGGGAGTATATTTCTTCCCAAACATGCCAACTGAAGAAGTGTACACCTCACCACATAGAGCAAAAACTGAAGGTATTGTATACTCAGCACTTCCTCTCGTATATTCCGGAAACGTTATTAAAGATTTTTGGTTTAAGTTTGAAAGCGGTAAGGTAATTGACTTTGGCGCTCAAGAGGGCGCTGAGGTTTTAGAGCAGCTTCTAGCAACTGATGACGGAGCAAAACACCTTGGTGAGTGCGCACTCGTTCCTAAAGAAAGCCCAATTAGACAAAGTGGCAAGCTCTTTTTCTCAACACTCTACGATGAAAATGCATCATGCCACCTTGCTGTTGGTATGGGTTTTCCTGATGCATATGATGGAGGACTTCAAATGAGTAAAGAGGAACTTTTAAGTGAAGGTGTAAACGACTCTGCTACCCACGTAGACTTTATGATTGGTACTGATGACTTAAATATTGTTGGTATTAAAGCTGACGGTACTGCAGTACAAATCTTTAAAAACGGCACCTGGGCATACTAATGAGCGAGATAAGATTTGCACAAGTAAATGGCATAGGTCCAGAATTTGACGAGAAGACCAATCTAGATATCTTTGATGCCTGTGCTCAAATACGAGGGGAAGTCTTCATTGTTGAGCAGGGCTATGAAGAAGAGTTTGATGGTACAGATAGCGTTGCTACCCATGTACTTATGCTTGTTGACGAAAAGCCTGCAGGATGTGGCCGTGTATTTAAAAACTTTGATAACTTAAAAGAGCACATCATTGGAAGAGTGTGTATTCTCAAAGAGTATAGGGGTCACGGTTTAGGCTCTGTTCTTTTAAAGGGAATTGAAGAGTCAGTAAACGGAAAAATCTACAAGCTTCATGCGCAAGAGGATAAGAAAGTCTTCTATGAAAAGAATGGTTACAGCTTAGTTGATGATACTGTTGACCTTGATGAGGGAGTTCCTCACGTGTGGATGTCTAAAATAGTCAAGCGATAAAAAGAAAAGGGCGGACAAACTTGTCCGCCCTTTAGTCGACTGAGCAAAAACTCAGAGGACTCTTAGAAACCTAAGAAGTTCAGTGGTACTGCAGCTTCAATAACTAGGTATCTAAGCATGAAACCACCAAGTATTACCAAACCTTCAACAACAAAGAGGAGGATGAGGTTTGGATTCAGATGAGGGTCGTGGTTTACATGTCTTATTTCAATGGCTTCAATAATTGCTGGAACTAAGAGTCCACCAATCACCAAAATACCCCAGAATAAAATTGTATACTTACCGCTTACTAAGCTTTGAACTGATTCAACACCAGCTGCATTGCCAGAGTTTACGATAAAGAGCATGAAGAAGAGAAGTAGCATTTCAACTATTAGAAGTACTAAGTGGTCCTTCTTTAAAGACCAAAGACCTTTTGCCTCATTTGACACAAATATTGCTGAGAAAAACTGTGATGCAGCAATACCTGATGAAAGCGCAGACACCAAGAAGAGTGTAGGTAAAATAGCGTTATTCCAAAGTGGAGCAGTTTTAACTACACCAATTAATAGACCGGTATACGCACCTACACCCAAGCAAGAAATTACTCCTACAATTTCAAGTGGTTTTTTAATCTTGGCGATAATATCGATAAGCTTGTTTTGCTTGCTCTTGAAAAGAGAGTATACAAGCATAATAAACTGTACAATACCTGCAATAATAAGTAGGATTACACCCCAGCTCATCACAGACGTTCTTGTTCCGTGGAGCAAGAAGAAGAGCGAGAGTGGGTTATGTAGCGCACCTTCTGCATCTGCAATAAGGAGGATGAGTCCTACTGCAAGAGCTAGGAGTGCAACAATTCGGGAGATGAGTACAAACTTATCTCTACCTGGATATTTGTTATCAACATAAACAGAAGATATAAAGGCACCTGCTGAAAGTCCAGCTAAAAATAGGTACCATGTGATCATAATTCCCCAAACCATATGACTACCTCACATAATAGAAGTTGGACTTTGTTAGATCGCCAGCAATATGTTGAGCGTTTTGCTCGGCAATAACCTGGTTGATGTGTGAATTTGGATCGTCAAGATCTCCAAACACACGTGCATCAGCAATGCAGGTAGTAACGCAAGCTGGATCTTCACCTTGCTCAACTAAGCTTTGGCAGAAGACGCACTTATCAATTGTGCCGGTTGCATGATGTATCTCACGAGCATCGTAAGGGCATGCCTCCATGCAGTATTTACAGCCGATGCACTTAAAGTGATCAACCATTACAATGCCGTCTTCTCTAATGTATGAAGCAGTGGTTGGGCATACAGAAACGCAAGGCGCATCTTCACAATGCTGGCACTGTACAGGTACAATTTCGTGATTTACATTTGGGAAAACGCCCGTCTCGTTCTCATAAAACTTAATATATGATTCACCTGGAGGTAGTTCATTTTGCATCTGACAAGCCACACGGCATGCATAGCAACCTACGCACTTACCGGTATCCAGGAGCATTCCATAACGTGCCATGGTTTACGCCTCCATCTTTTTAACGTGTACAAGATTTTCTTGGGACATGTTAGATCCACTAAATGGCTCCATATGAAATGGAGTGTGATCCATTGAAGAAATACCAAGTCCTGCACCCTCAGTAAGATAAGGGGATTTGGTTCCGTAGTGAGAAGCAGTCCAGATGCAGTCTGGGTGTAGTCTCTCGGTAACGTGGGCAATAGCTGGGGTAGTGCTTACCTCTGAGCTAATCTCAATCTTATCGCCCTCTTTAATGCCTAAAGCTTCAGCACGTTTGGTGTTAATCCACACGCGGTCAAGATCATAATCTTTAGTGATTTGAATGAGGTGCGGAATATTGGTTGTCATAGTATGTGAGTGAATTGACTGCTTACCTGCGATCAATCTGAACTCATCGATATTATCTGGGTTTGGCATATATTTTGGCTCAATCCACTGGATATTTCTGCCAAGACCACCCTCAAGCCACACGTCGTCAGCAAAGTGAATCTTGTTGTCATCATTAGGGAAGTGAGGGTCACCATCAGGTTTCTTTGGATTTTCTACTGGAACCTTTGCAATTCCCTCTTTAAGCAACTTTTCCTTTACCTCATCAGGGAATGGTGCAATTTGTGCATCAATTACATCTTGTACAGTAAAGGTAAAGTATTCTCCAATACCGCAAGCTTCAGCAAGCTCGGTAAAGATTTGGTCAACTGGACGAGTGTTCTCATGTACCTTTGGAATACCTTGAAGTCTTACGTCAGCAACTGTACCAGTGCTTGAAGGTACTTCCATACGCTCAATATAGGTAGTATCTGGAAGTACATAGTGTGCATGCATAGCAGTCTCTGACATTTGTACATCAATTACTACGACAAGGTCTGCCATATCAAGGCGCTTACCAAAGTCTTCAGCGTTGGTGTATCCTATTACTGGGTTTGATTGGTAATAAAAAAGACCCTTAATATCTCCCTTTTCAATACCCTCAGCTACTACGACAGATGAGCCTGATCCGGTTGGAGTGAGTGGGAATCTGTCTGATCCGTATTGAGGTGCTACTGGTTCTGGAAGCTTTTTGAACTTAGGGCCTTCGAGCTTGCCAAACTTAACGCCATCTCCATAGTACATACCACCTTTTTTGCCGTAGCATCCGAGAAGCGCATTAAAGAGGATGGTTGCACGAGCAGTCTCAGTTGAGTTGTAGTATGAGCAACCAAAAGCAGCTCTCCATGAAGGTTCAATAAAGGCTTTAGGAGCTTTTTCTGCCATAAACTCAGCAACTTCTTTAATTTTGCTTGCAGGAAGTGTTGTAATTTCTGCAGCCCACTCTGGGGTGTAGTCTTTTACTGCCTCAGCAAACTCATCAAAGCCAGTAGTGTAGTTTTCAATAAAGTCTTTATCGTAGAGCTCTTCTGTTACGAGTACATTTGACATAGCGAGAATAAGAGCAAGGTCTGTACCAGGTCTAATTGCAAGCCAGTCTTTAGCCATGTGGGCAGTAGCGTTAAAACGTGGGTCTACCATAATTATGTGCAGTCCACGCTTAACGTTGTTAGCTAGGTTTTTCATGGCACTCGGTTTAATACCGTCACCAAAAGATCTACCAATAAACATTACTGCGTCAGCGTTATTAAAATCACATTTTGGCTCTTTTTTAATGGTGTGAGCATATGCAGTTAATTTTGATAGGTTACATGCTGCATGGTGCGTATATACATTTTGAGAACCAAAAGCATTCATAAAGCGCTTTGAGTAAAACTTACCGGATGGTCGAGGGTCTTGAGTTATTGCAAGTGCTTGTGGTCCGTCTTCAGCAATAATCTTTTTTACCTTCTCGCCAATTTCTTGATAGGCCTGCTCCCAAGAAATCTCACTAAATGTTCCGTCTTCGTTTTTCTTAAGCGGGCTGGTGAGACGCGCATCGTTATAGGCATTAGTTGCAAAACCATGGCCGCGTGCACAAAGTGTTCCAAGTGAATTTGGATGGATGTTTGATCCCTTAATTTTCCAAAGTTTACCGTTTTTGGTAAACACCTCAAGACCGCATTTGTTTGAGCATGCGTTACAAGTAGATGATGAGATTTGAACCTCAGCGTCTGCTTCACCCTCACTTGCGTATGCTTGCTTTTGCCAGTCTTGGTAACTTAAGGTACCAAGAGTAGCTACAGCTGCGGTAGCTGTTGAGGCTTTAAGAAAGCCCCTTCTTGTAAGTTTTGTCATCTGTCCCTCCTCCTTTAGGGCAAATACAATCTATGTTCTAGCTCAACTAATGATTGAGTGAGTGCTAAGAAGTCAAGGTAGAACTCTCCAAAGCCTCTCTTTGTAACAACCCTTGCAAGTCTGGATGAAAGTTCATCAAGCCAATCCAGGTGGTTTTCACTCAAGTTTTTAATTGAGCTCACAGGCGCATATTCAATTAGAAGGGCATAGACGTCTAATATGATTGGAAGCTCATCTGCTTGGTACTCATCAGGTAGCTCAATTTCTAGCTGATGGAGCAGAGCCTTCATATAAGAATAGCTATCGCCCTTTACATATCCTGTTTGGTGAGCTTGAGGCGTGTTAATTTCTGGATTCTCTGTCCACTTCTTATACACAGATTCAACCAGTGGCGCTGCAAGCTTTCCAAAGGATAATGAGAAAAGCTGCTCATAGTTTTTAGCATGCTCTTCAAAGGTGGGGAATGATTTTAAGAAATCTAAAGAATCAACACTGATGTGATAAGTCTCACTAATTAAGTTAATAAAATGATATAAACTTTCTAGAGAAGTAATTTCAATATAGCTTTCTTGTTCTGGTTTAAGCCAAAATGCTGCAAGCGTATGAAATACCTCAGATCGACTTAAATTTAAGTCGTTTGCATTATTCATATGAGATTACCCTCCCCTATGCACGATATATCCTAGCGTAAATTATTAATAAGGAAATGAAAAATAAGAGAAATTGCCTCAACTATCGAAAATCATTATGCAAAAAGTAATAAAATAAATATAGAAAGTAGTAGACATAAAAAATAAAAGAAAAAACTTACTGTTTTACTAGGAATTAAATGAGGATGCTTATGAGGTTTATAAAATTAATCCTATTTGTTTTTATAGTACTCATGCTCACCTCATGTGGTATGAGAGATGAAATTTACGCTGAAGATTTAATAGGTAAGTCGGAACAAGAAATTAAAACGGCTTTAAAAAGTCATAATCTAGTGCACAGTAACTTGAAAAATCTACATTTGATTTTTGATGAGGATAAACTAATTGGTCTGAGCTTATGGGAGGAAACAAGCAACTACCAAAGTGAAGAAGAGCTTAAAGAGCTAGTGGATTTTTTAGTTAATGAGCCCCAAATTGATTCAATAGTAAAAGAGGAATATGTAATAACTTGTTTTGGGCTTGCTAACTCTCAGAATGAATATTTCACTCTATATGCCGAGAGTATTGATAATCAGTTGGAAAGCGGGCAGGTGAGTGTAGAAATATTTGACCCAAGTCCTAAATATGAGGGAACATTAGAAAACATTACTGGTCCGGTATACGATTTAAGGCTAGAGTAATATGAACGGCCTCCCAGTGTAGCTCCTAGTATGGCAATCAAGGGAGGCCGTTCATATGTGCAACATATTTGAAGATTATTTTAAAAACCTTGGCACAAAGTGAATTTAATTGTAGTATCATTAGCTAGTTGTTTGAGTCATGAAACATTATGGGCCGTTAGCTCAGTTGGTAGAGCAGAGGACTTTTAATCCTAAGGTCTGGGGTTCGAATCCCCAACGGCCCACCATCAAAACCGCAGGTAGATGGCATAATTACCCCTAAAATATTTCACACGATTTCACGAGATTTTTCACTAGTATAAACTAAAGTGTTTTTCAACAAAACTTCTAATCTTTAATTATATAAATCTATAAATTTATGGTTGAGTTATCCACCGAACATAATCTTATTGATTTTATCCATATCTGAACCGATATCATTAAGGCTTGGACGCACGTATTTGTTATACGTGGTCGTGATATTGGTGTGCCCGAGCATTTTAGATACTTTGGATACGTCAATGCCGGAGTTAATGCATGCTGTGGCAAATGAATGACGCATAGACAGAATTGTTATCTTAGGGAGCTCCAATTGATCTATATCACGTGATAAAACCTCATGGGCATACTTACCGCTAAAACGTTTCCCGTTAAGCATAGCAACTGGGTTAGAGCCATCTAAGCTAAGTATATTGTTACTTGATTTTAGTGTTTTTAGGTATTTGTAAGCATAATCATTCATAGGTATGTCACGCACTGATTTTTTTGTTTTAGGTAAAGTTAAGGTGTCATTAACATATGTTTGCCTAATTTTGATTAGCTTATTTGAAAAGTTCACGTGTTGCCAATCAAGCCCCAGAATCTCGCCCTTTCTTAGCCCAAAACAAAGTCCCAGGACGCAAACAGGCTCTGATCTAAAACCATGTATTGCTTTTAGAAAATCAAATATATCCTTAAAATTATCCAATACAACACCATTATGGTCTTCTGGATGCATCACTCGCTCTGGGAATCTATAACTTTCACGGGCAGGATTATACTTAAGCATGCCCACATTAATGCACTCATTAAGCACGTTTCTAAGCGTTGCATGGGCGTTTTTAGCGTTTTTCCACGTATTAATACTATTAATCATCTTTTGGATTGCCATATGGTTGATATCGCTTATTTCATACCTCCCAAGGATAGGTAAGATATAAGAATTTAGATGATAGCCATAGGCTTTAAAAGTGGATGCTCTCACAGTATCTTTTTTGAGCGGTAAATAAACCACTTCGACAAACTCTTTAAGTGTGGTTTTAGATGAGAATCTATCATTATCGACCGTGTCATTATCAAGTTCAAATTGCTTAGCTTCTCTTAGCGTGTCAAACGTTTTAGAAATCTGTTGACGCTTGCCAGAGAGAGAATATCCAGCTTCTAAGCGTACTTGGAACTTGCCTGATTTGGTTTTTCTAATGGACATGGCTACTCATCCCAATTAACTTGAGATAAATCTAAATTTGATTTAATAGTTTTATCAACCATATTTTTTAAGAGATTTTCGTATTTTTCATGGACTTGACATAGGCTTTCTATTGCATATTCTCGCAATGATTCAGGAAGCCCCCTGTAAGCTTCTAACAATTCTTCCTCATCACTTGAGACATGTTCAACACGACCATCTAATGAGATTATATTACCCTCCGCTAATCCATCTAAGCTTATTTTTAAATAATCTGAAAGCGTTGCTACTCTGCTAAAACTTACCGAATAAATGCCTCGATTCAGCACTCCGTATATTGTGTTAGTAGACACACCCAGTTCTTTTGCAAAATTTTCCACACTACCAAAATTATTTTTAATCAATTTTTTCATAGACTCAGTAAGATATTCATCGTTTGGGTTCATATTTTATTCCGTTTCCTTAGCCGCTTTTGACCGTACTTTACTCTTCAGAAGCAGTGACTGGAGCTTTTTTGCTCCGTCTGCGGGATAAGTTTAGTGAGCGTTTAACAATCTGCTCCAAGTCATCTGGTATACAGTCCTCGCATACGCAACTGTTGGCTAGGGCTTTTGCGACTTCTAGTTCTGTGACCTTCTGACCAGTGTCGTTCTTTATTTCATTTTTAATACGATTTAGAACAGGCTGAGTGAATAAGTATTTTATAAGACTATCCGGAGCTAATAACATATTATGCTCATAGTAGTCTTCTAGTTCATTTTTTTCTAAAGGCTTCTTCAGATAGATAATAAAGTAACTCTGTTTTTTCTGATGGTTTAATATCTTTATCTGTTAGTTTTACTGAATAAACAAATACGGCATCAGGAACATTGTCAGTGAATACGATCTTATATATTTGCCACTCATTGGCAGTGGTGAGTATTACCCAATCTATACCTTCATTGATTGCATAATCCCTGGCTTGTCTAATATGCTGCTCTTTAAGCTTTTGCAGCGTTACAGGTTTTACTTCAATAACCGCTAAAGGCTGTTCATCTTTTCGCAATATAAAATCAGCATAGCCGCCTTTAATGGCATATTCTCCAGTTAGATTCTCAAATTGGTTCCAGCCTAATAATTGGGTAAGGATAGTAACTACAATAAGCCTGGTATCAGATTCGCCAATTTTTCTCTCTATCTGTTGATTAATAAGGTTGGTTACCTTATTAAGTTTACCCCTGATTCTTTCTTTTGCTTTATCTTGATACACAGCCATTTTTCTACTCCAATTCCTTAGCCGCTTGAAATTTATATCTCACTTAATCTTTGCTATTTTTTCTGCATTTCGATAGTTTTTGTCATTCCCATAGCTTGGAACTCAAAAGAGATCTTGCCGTTTTTGTAAGTAAATTCTTTAGTGTCATCTTGCGAACCCATTATTGATGTACTTAATGCCTCTTTGTCAGCATTTGAGGTAAAAGTGAACTCTTTTTCTAAGGTTTCAGGCAGCTTATAATCTCCAACCCAATATAAAAATTTCTCAGTTCCATCTTCGCTCAAAATCTGTATTGTAATTTTATCTTTTGTGATTTCAGCTACTGCGCTTTCTGCTGACCAGGAACCTACTAAGTCAATAGTTTGTGCTTGCTCTTTTACTGGCTGTTCAGCTACAGGTGATTGTTCTGCTTGATTGCTATCGTTTGCAGGTTGTTCTTGAGCACCTCCGCATGCGCTAAGCCCTAAAACTAAACTAGCTGCTGCAATTGTTGCTAAATACTTCTTCATTGTGCCCCTTTCGATTTCTATAACTTCTAATAAGAAGCCTTATTTGAATAAATCAAATATGCTAAAAGTTGTTTTCTTATAAACTTTGTTCTTAACTGCTTTCTTAGGGTGTAATATCCCTGCTCCCTTTTTGCCATAGATTGGATTTACAGCACTTTTTACTTTGTGCCTAGCTTTACCAGTAGTGCGAGCTTTAAATGATTTCTTAAGGCTAGGTTTTCTTACTCCAAATTTCATGATTGCATCCTTCTAACTAATATCTGCTTTTTAAAACATTTAAATATTTAGGATCTCTAATAAGGCTTTGGAAGCAATAGGCTGTCGCTTTAGCATCTTCTAGCGCGTCATGAGCGTGAAATTTATATTTATATCTGCTTGCACACTCAGACAGTTTTGCCCATTTATAATCTTTAAAATACTCATTCCATTCTCCGTTTACTGGAGCAAATTCTTTCATTACGTCAAATGTATTTGAATCATAGACTTTGATGCCTGCATCTTTTAGAAAAGGCAAATCAAAACTTAAGTTATAACCAACAAGTAAATGAGCATTTTCAAATAAGGGCTCGATAGTTTCTTTTAAGTCTTTTAAGTGGGGCTTACCTTTGACATCAGCTGGCCAGATGTTATTGATTTCAGAAGCCGCCTTCCAACTTCTTCGTCTTTCCGGTTTTACAAGTGAGTAAAAGAGTTCATTACCGTTACCGTCAGTAATGGCAACAGAAACTATTTCATCATAACCGCGCTTTAATCCTGTTGTCTCTGTATCTACCACAACAATCTTCTCAGGAGATATAGATTTAAGTACATCCAATTCTTGTTGGGCTGCAGCAGTTTTACGTTTGTTTCTTTTGATAAAAAATCTGGCTATAAAATAGATAATTACAATTCCTGCAGATACTTGCCAATCCCATATAGCTATTAAAAGAAGGATAAGTACAACAATTATTTTTACAATTTTATTTTTATCCATATCTAACTCCAAATAACTTAATAGCATTTACCAGGAGTAACAATGTCTTAGCTCATAAACGCCTATAGACTTTCTCCTTGCTCATCGTCTAAAATAATCGAACAGTTGTTCTTAGTGAGAGGTATTGCGATGAGCAATAAGCAAATCTATAAAATCAACCAACAAGTTCAACTCTTCTTCTGTAAGAGTACAAATCTTATCTTTGATTGCTTCGGGTATCTCATCCACCGAGTGTTCGGAATTAATTACATCCTTAAAAATTAAATCAAGAGGGCACTCTAACGCGTCTGCTATTTCTCTTGCTTGAGTTAGTGAAAGGGAAGATTTACCAATTTCATAATTTTGATAGGTCTTGTATTTCCAGCCAAGCAAATCTGCAAAAGCTACTTGCGTGTAGCCAGCTTGCTCACGGGCGCTTTTTAGGGCTTCGCCAATTTTTTTATCAAATGGGTCATACATGATTACTCCTTTAAGCTGGTGTAATCCAAATGTATCAAAAAATGATACAGAATACAATAATTTTTGTTGACAATATAGCAATAATTGATATAGTAAGTAAATGAACATATCAATTTCTGCTATGTTAGGAGGGGAAATGGGGCAGAAAAATATAATAGCTTCTGAACGTGCCAGGAATCGTTTAAGTCAGATGGAGTTTGCTGAGAAGCTGAACGAGCCATATTCAAAAATTAGAAACTTAGAAGCAAACCCAGACAGAATGAAATTAAGAGATGCGATTAAAGTTGCAGATTATTTCAATATATCTATCGACTATTTAGCTGGAAGAACAGAAGAGCGAACTATTAAATAAGCACTTCTTAGCACCTTGAAAATTGCATGAACCTCTATGAGCTGCGCCCCGTGAACGCCCGAAAAGCTGCGGATAAGCGTCTAAGCGTATGCGAGAAATCGCCCGGATGCAACCGGCTGGAGAAAGAGAAAAAGAATTTAGATCATGAAAGGAGGACAATTTTGAAACTTACTGATAAAGAGCAAGAAGCTTATGAGTTTATTAAGCGTTATATAGATACACACGGCTACTCTCCAACAACTCGAGAGATTAGTCACTCTATAGGATTTTCAACGCAACGCACAGGTTCAAAATACATGGAAAAGTTGAAGAAAAAAGGATATATTAATTATACGGCAGGGCTTGGAAGAACAATAACAATCAATAAGTTGCCTACCCCTTGATAGTTACAGTTACTTAATTATTATCCACGAGGTGGGTGTGGGTCATTGCCATAGGAATTGCGACTTCCTATGCGACCATTTTTGTTCTGAATAAAATGTTCTGAACTATTTTTGATTGCCCTGCCCCTTCCATATTCCATAGCTTCAACTTTAGTTTCAAAGTGGCGAGATACTCTTGATGAGCCTTCCACTCGTACATCCCAACCACCATTTTTATTAGTGGTTGTCCATATATTTTTGCCTGACATAAGTCCTCCATTAATACATGGAGTAGGCAACTTGTTACATTATAGAACAATGTGAAGCTAAAGAAGTATCCAATTACACAATATATTGTGTTTAATATTTTTTTCTATACAAGATAAAGCGTAAACAAATCATATGCATTCTAACGAGGCTGCTAGCAGTATCCTTTCACGTTTTCCCACCCATATTTTTTTCTTTGACTTGGTACCAAGTATTACTAGCAGTCACATTGGAGTGCATTTGATGAGCAAAGAGAAAAGGAGACGAAGTGGAACATAAATGTAAGTGTGCACCAGCTGCGTCAACAACTGATGCACCAAATATATCCTCGCAGGATACAGATAAATTTTACCCCAAGTATATAACGATTGACCAGGCTACAAAATACCTTGGGCTATCAAGGCAGATTATAACGGATTTATTAAATGCTTATAATCCGTTGCCTTATGTGAAATTCCCCGGTAACTCAAGAAAATTCATCATCAAAGATGAAGCAGACCAATTCATAAATAAAAACTATCGAGGTGAGAACTAATGCATATCTATGTTCTCACAGAAGTTATTGATGATGAAATTACAATCAGAGCAGCAACAACTTACTTACCACTTAAAAAGCTACTTAATCAAATCATTAATGAGATTGAAGAAATGGGTCTATCAGAAGATGAGATGCGATTTGAGTACCCAGGACATATTGATTATTTAGCTGCTGATAACTATTTAGTTGCAATAACAGAGTGCGAATTAACAGATGATTATGCAGCTCCACTGCCAGACACCTATTTGACTAGAGATTCATTTAAGCATCAGCCGGATCTAGAAATCATGAAAAAGCTTGTTTGGGGGAGTGGCAATGAAAACTAGCAAAAATGAGCGTTTAGCACTGGTGGTTGACGGATTAAAGGCGTTCGGGAGCTTAGTTCTTGTCTACATTTGCATGTTGGTATTTTGGGGACTTCTATGCTGAAAATAACTTTTGCAGTCCCATTTGTGCATGGTCTACAACGGCCTAGGTACTACAACGGAGCGATAGTTGACACACCAAAAAATCGCACTAGAAAGAGCAGAATTGCAATAGAATGCCAACGATCAAAAGGGTATTCGAGAAAGTTAAAAAAATATTGTGGAAGAGTATTCATCCAAATTGAGTGCTCAGCTCCTCTTCCAAAGACCAATCAAAAATATTGCGACCAGGACGAGTTTATTATCAAGCCTGATATCGATAATATCGCAAAGCTAGTGCTAGATGGTCTTAATGGAATTGCATTTAAAGACGATGCACAAGTGATAGGCCTTCATGCACATAAAGTGCCAAGAACTAAAAATACGCTTGAACAAACGACAGTTCAGATAACATATCCAGATTTTGGTGAGACAAATGAATAAATTAACTAACGGCAAGCCATTAAAGGTTTATACCGTTACTTTAGATGGAGCGCGCCACATTAGATTTCGACCAGACAACGCTATCAATTTAGCAATTCAAACGGTGGAATGGAACGCTGATGACATCAGTAAAATCCCATCATTCAAACGCTTATTCCATGACTTAACAAGGAATGGACACGCTTTTATCAATTACAAGTTTAATCGAAAACATAAAACAATAACTATCGACAAAGAGGAAGTCTTATGAGTATCAATAGAGTAATTATTAGCGGAAATTTAACACGTAATGCAGAACTAAGAAATACTGCCTCTGGTACTGCAGTATGCAATTTCACGGTAGCAGTTAACGAAAGGCGCAAGAATAACCAAACAGGGGATTGGGAAGACTACGCAAATTTTATTGACTGTGTCATGTTTGGCAACCGAGCGGAAAACATTTCACCTTACCTTGAGAAGGGAAAGAAAGTTGCCGTTGAAGGCAAATTAAGCTGGTCACAGTGGGAGAAAGACGGGCAGACACGCTCAAAAGTGGAAATTAACGTGCAAGAAATCGAATTCATGACTGCACCAACTAAAGCTGAACCAGCTAAGATGCAAGATTTCAACGATGAATCAATACCATTTTAAGCGAGGAAAATAAATGACAGATAACGAATTAATGGAGCAGTATACAGCGCTTACTGCTCTTAAAAAATACACTGATGAAAAACTAAAGCTGCTTAGATCTAAAGCTAAAAATGTAATGTTAAGCGACTATAACGATAAAGGTTATAAACAGCGAGAATTGAGAATTGGTGACAAAACAGTTGGGACGATATCCATTACAAATATTGGTGGACTAGAACCAATAGTTACTAATTCAAAAGCATTCAATGAATGGATGGATGAACTTGCCCAAGATGAGGTTTATGGAAAAATTCAATTCTGTGGGACTCCAAAAGATTTAGAAGTACTTATCAATGAATACCCCAAATTATTCAAACGAGTTTCAGTGCTTAATGAAGAACAAATTTTAAGCCACATTAAAGAGCATAAAGGAATTCCAATATTTGATGGTACTGGAGAACCAGTAGAAGGCGTTGAATTTATTGCTAAAAAACGCAACATTATGGTGTGCCTGAATAGCAGCGCTGAAGATGTAGTTCGTCTAGTTATTAAATCGCAATCAATGCCAAAACTTTTGGAGAGTGGTGAAGATGACTAAAGAGAAAAATCTGATTGAGCGCTTGATTGAAATTCAGGCAGAAGTTGAAGACCCAATCAAAGATGCCAATAATCCATTCTTCAAGAACAAATACGCTTCACTTGATAGCTTTTTGCCGGAGCTAAGAAAGTTATGTGCTAAACACGGTGTATTTTTAACGCAATGTGTTGCCAATAAAGGTAACGGAGAAGCGGAGTTAATAACCCGTGTAAGTGATGGTGCGTCATCAGTTGAGCTTGCTAACTTTCCAATTAACGTGTCTAAAAAGCCACAAGAAACCGGAAGCGAAATCACATATGCAAGACGCTATTCGCTCATGCCAGCCTTCGGGCTCATAGGAGACGAGGACGACGATGGTAACACTTGCAGCGGTAATGTACCAAGCAAGCGAAGCACGTCACAGAATCGAGTACAGAAGCCTACACAACAAAAGCGTTATGAGCACGACACATCCAGATTAACAGAGATGAAAGAGGACTTAGCAGAAAAAAGCGGACGATCTCAAGCAGAAATTGGCGAAGCATTCATGAAGTTTGCAGATAAGCCACTATTTGAAATGGGTGAGCAAGAGTACAAGGCATTTATTGCCCAAGTAGAGGATTTTTACCGTGGCGAAGTTAACAAACTAAAGAGTAGCGGTGAGTAGGTATGGCGCGTCCAATTAAAGTAGGTCTTGATTACTTTCCTTTGGATGTTGGCTTTCTCAATGATAGAAAAATTCGGTTCATCAAAAGTCTATATGGGGCAGATGCAGTTTCTGCCTTAGTTGCAATCTATAGTGCAATTTATGAAGATGAAGGATACTTTATAGAATTAGATGATTTAGCAATTTTAGATCTAGCAGAAAAGTCTTGCGTTGAAGTTCAAACGCTCGTTGAGATTATTAAATGTGCAACAGATATTGGTTTATTTAGCAAACGAGTTGCAAATGAATATAACGTATTAACATCCGGTGGAATCCAAAAAAGATACCTAGAAGCAAAAAAGCGTTCAGTTAATGTAGACATAAACCAGGGTTATTGCGTAGTTAATGATACAGAAACCCCCATTATTGCAACATTAACTAAAGACCAAAAAGACGCTACAAACGGAGTTAATGTATACAGAAACCCCCATTATTGTATACAGAAACCCCCTTTAAATGACGAAATGAGGGGCAGGGGTACACAAAGTAAAGTAAAGGAAAGTAAAGAAAAGCAAAGTAATATAAATAGTCGTGCAGGACACGACATTGCATCAGTAATTGATTACCTTAACCAAGTCTTAAATTCCAACTACAAATCAACAACCAAAAACACAAAATCACTAATCAATGCAAGATACAATGAGGGCTTTACACTCCAGGACTTCAAAACAGTAATCGACCATCAATACAAACTTTGGCATCAAGATAAAAAGATGTCAGTTTATCTTCGGCCTCAAACACTCTTCGGAACGAAATTTGAATCTTACTTGCAAGACGCAAATTTGCACGGAGAAGATAGTAAGCATTCTAAACTAGAACTCAAACCGTTTGAAGGGTGGAGGGTGATTGAATGAGTAAAAAATATCAACCACTACTCCAAAGTTTTTACAACAAAGTAGATAGACATGTTTACAGCGATGAAAGCATGAGAGCTTATGGTTACAAAAAGTTTAATGAAATTAAAGACTTGCCGTATGAATGGTTTCCGAAGAAAAGCCGTAAGGTCTGCAAAGAGTGTGGTCAAGATATTGGATGGTATTTAGTTTCTAAAGAACAAATTTTTACTTCGCCATTCTTTTCAGAGTGCAAATGCAACAAAGGACTTGCAAGTGATCTAGATGCTAAAGAGGCAGAAGATAAAGAGACAGAACGAAGAAGAGAAAAGCTTGAAGAAATAAATAATTCAGGTATTCCAAAGCATTATTATTTAGCAGAGATAAACAAGTGTGATAGTCAAATACAGAAGTATTTCAATTTAGTTAAAGATGATAAAGAATCTGATGGACTTTACATCTTTGGAGATACCGGAGTAGGAAAAACTTATTCTGCATGTGCATTAACAAAAATGCTTATACTTTGGGGTAAGACGGTTAAATTCACTACTGCAGCTCAAATCTTAAGTGATGTTAAATCCGGGTTTAGAGATGGTAGAATAGAACCTGAAATCTTTGCACCATACTTGTTGCCTGACTTTCTAGTGATTGATGATCTAGGAAAAGGAAAAGCGACAGAGTGGGCATCAGAAACGCTTTTCTATATCATTGATAAACGTTACTCCAACAACAAGAAAATGATTGTTACAACGCAATTTAGCGATTCCAGCTTAATTAATCTATTCAGTTTTAACGGTCAGAAAGAGACAGCAGAAGCACTTATCAGACGGTTAAAAGATACTTCTTTTGGTGTTCATCTCAAAAACAAGAAACAGGACGCCTCATGAGTAAATTTGAAGCGCTTGTGCTATCCGGTAACGACTACTTTCTTTGGAATTGTGATGCTGAAGACATTTTTGAAGCTGAGCAAATTCTAAATGCCAGATTAAAAATTGTTAACGCAAACTTCATTACAAAATTCGAAATCATAACTATTAAGGAGAATTAAAAATGACATACGTTGCAGCTGGTTTTCTTACAGCTCTTGGAGTATTTGCAGCAATTATTTTAGTGGTATTCGTGTTGATGTTACTAGCGATATTTATTGTTACCGCAAACGATATTAGAAAGAAGTAGATTATGAACATCATAGATGCAATTAAAGAAATGAATGAAGATAAAGAAATCTATAGAACATGCTGGTCTTGCAAACAAAAACTTAAAGCCAGTGAAGATTTTAAAATTTTGGCAGATGTAGCAACTAATACAGTTTATGCGTTTTCTGTAACTGATTTACTTGCAGACGACTGGGCAATTTACGAAAAACCAAAAGAATACTTTGACTTCTTTGAAGCGATAAAGCGTATTAAAGAAGGTAAGCGGGTTACATGTAAGCATAATAGCAATTTTTATTACTACTATGACGAAGATTTAAATAAACCCTTAAGGATGATTAAAGCTTCAAATTTAAATAATAGTCAAGCTGTCTTTTGTGATTTTGAGACTAACTCTAAAGAATGGTACGAGGTTGACTAAATGAACATTATACAAGCAATGCAAGCTTTAGAAAATGGCAAGAAAATACGAAGAGTGGACTGGCTAGATTCTAATTGTTGCCTCCGTCTCGACAAACAAAAAGGCGAGATAAAAGATGAATACAACAATAATATGGTTGGTATTCCCATTGATAATTTCTTTAAAGATGAATGGGAGATTTACACAGAATACTTTGACTTCTTTGAAGCGATGAGACGCATTAAAGAAGGCAAGAAAGTTACAAATACAGACGCAAACTCATGTGGATTTATTTATAAGCTTGATGAAGATAATCATACGATTATTCTTGATGAACTTAATTGTCGCTTTGATTTTATTAATAAAGAAATTAATTCTGATAAATGGTACGAGGTAGATTAGATGACTGAAACTGAAATCCAAATTAAAATGCTTGAGCAAATAATCGAAAAAGCATTAGCTACTAATGATGACTTGTCATTCATTGATAAAGACGGATTGCTAAACGATTACGAACTTTACAAGAAAGTATTTTGTTAATTGATTTGCCCTCACAGGAATGTGGGGGCTTTTTTTATTTTATACACAATATGTTGTGGTTAATTATTTAATAATCTTAATATTATACAACATGTAGTGCTATCATATTATTAACAGCTAAAACATAACACTGGAGCGTTTATGCCTGAAAATCATGTTGTTAATCCAAAAGACTTCTTTGAATACTGCCAAGGATTTGATTTTGATATTGAGCGCCTTGAGAAACAAATCGAGAAGGTTAAAAGACTTCTTGAAGTTCAAGGAGTTTCATACGATGAAAAAGTATCGACCGGTTCTAGCGCAAACAGATTAGTTGATGATCTAGTGGCATTGCTTGACTATATGGAAGAGCTTAGAGATTTGCAGCACGCATACATTGACCAGCAACGCAAAATGGAATATGTAATCAGACATATTCGCAATCCATGGCAAAGGCAAGCAGTAAGTCTTAGATATGTACACAACTTAAGTTTAGATAATGTTGCGGAACAGATGGGTTATTCAAAATCTGGTGTTAGACATTTATTAGATAAATGTTTTTATGACATGAATGATTGGCTGCCCAGGGTGTTGCAAAAATACAGTAGTAATTAATGAAGACAATGACTAAACTTGAGCATAATTGAGCATTAATGGCACAACATGATATGAGATACTATATCTGGTAGCCAGCGCGGTTAGGGATCATTCTCTAGCCGCTTTTGTTATTTATGGAGCAAGTTAAGTGGCTAAGAAATATAACCCGAGAGTTACTAATGGGAATGCAAGGCGTAAGGTTCGTGCCCGGCTTAAAGCAGAAGGCAGACCGTGTTGGATATGCGAGGCGTTCGGGAGACCAGCAGAGATTGATTACTCATTGTCACATAACAATCCAGGAGCGTTTGAAGTAGATGAACTGATACCGGTTAGTCGTGGAGGTTCACCGTTTGAGTATTCAAACCTTGCAGCAGCACACAGACGCTGCAATCAGTGGCGCTCAAATAGGAGCGTTGAAGAAGTGTTTGCTATCGCCCGTAAAAGAAAACTTTACACAGAAAAAAATATTTCGACTTCGAGAACTTGGCTCAAGTAGGGGGGCATCCCCTCCCACCCCGCCAGAGGCTAACCCGGCGGCATAGAGCCAACCCCCTCCAGCATTTTTATTTTCAGGAGGTGCTTATGAGAAAAGGGCTTAAAAAGCCTCTGAGCGTCTCTCAGGATGCTTTTAAATCACAAAAGTGGGATGAAATAACAGCAGGTCGTTCCTTTAGAGAATCTGATATCCCAGCGCTCTTAATGCTTATTAGTTGGCATCAAATCGCTGACCAATGTATGAGTGATATTGCTACAGAAAATGGCGTGATGGTCGCATACACCAACAAGCTTGGTGATGAAAAAGCGATGCCGCAAATAGCAACGATGAAACAGGCATCCGCAGAAATTAGAGCCTTAAATAAACAACTTGGAATTAATGATGAGGTCAAACAAAAATCGGACACTAAAAAGGCATCCATTCTATCTCTGGTTGTTTCTGACAGAGAGAAGAAGGCTTCAAACTCTTAAGGAGGTTAAGACATGCAGGCAAGGCAAATTCCAACATTTGAAATAGCGCCTGCATATTCAAAGACAGATGCCGATATGGCATCAAAGCTCGCAAGTGCTTTCTTTGGTGAGCCTATGCCATGGCAAAAGTATGTTTTAGACAATCTGCTAGCAAGAGATAAAGATGACAAATTTATTAATCGTTCTGCAGCGCTTTCAGTTCCACGTCAAAATGGTAAGTCCTGGATTGTTAGAGCACTTTGTTTTTACTGCCTAATTGCCGAAGGAGCAAAGATACTTTACACATGCCAGCACGGTGATACGTCTGATGAAATGTTTAAGGCGCTATCTGAGCCATTTGAAGATGAAGATAATGAAGAGCTTCATGCTATTTTACAAGCGGTTAGAAGAGCTAATGGTCAACAGGCAGTTTATTTAAACAATGGCGGTTATATTAAATTTTCAACTCGCACAAACTCTCTTGCTCGTGGTCGCTCTTTTGACAAGATAATCTATGACGAGGCACAAGATTTAACAGCTGCTCAACAAGCTGCATCACTGCCAACTTTGGCTGCAAATAAAAAGAAGAACGCTCAAGTCATTTATATGGGAACGCCTCCCAATGCTGAATCGTTGGGCACTGTGTTTAAGAACATGCATGCAGAAGCACATAACGAAGTCCCGCCTGCATTCGCTTGGTTTGAGTGGTCTGCTGATGAAATTGGTGACATCACAGATCGTGCAAGGTGGTATGAAACGAATCCATCTCTTGGCAGGCTTATAGATGAATCTGCAATACAGCTTGAGCTTTCTATGGCACAAGATGATTTTGCTCGTGAACGCTTAGGTTGGTGGTCTCCAGTACATACAATGGCAGATTACCTAATTAACCAAGATGATTGGATGGCATGCGCTACAGATGAAGCACCGCATGGCAAAGCTGATGCATCCGCTGTTAAGTTTTCACCAGATGGCACGCTTGCATCTATTGCAGTTGCTGTTGTGGATGGCGGTATCACGCATGTTGAGCTTGTACATCAACAGCAAACCGTAAGAGGTATTCGAGAGGTTGCAGAACTCGTTGTGAGAAACGCTGAGGAGACACCATTCGTAATTGACGGTCGTGCAGGAGCTCAAGCATTAATAGATCGTGTTGACAATCATGTACCAAATGGCTCAGTTGAGTTAGTAACAACATCAGATGTTATTGCTGCAGATGCTGCATTTCTAAATGGGATTCGTGAACAGACAATATCTTGGTTTAAGCCAAAAGAATTAACTGATGAAAATCTAAAAGATGATGCACTATCTTCTAGTGTTCTTAAAGCCACAAGGCGTTCGATTGGTTCGTCCGGTGGTTGGGGCTTTGGAGGAGAAGAGCCAACGGCAATAGAAGCATGTGCTTTGGCAGCGTGGGCAGCTAAAAAATCTATTGAAAATGATGTGGGCGAGATGGAGGTCTACTTTTAATGATGCAAATATCTAAAGCCATAGCGTCCGCTGATGGACTATTTGAAGATGACGCTGAGCTTGTTAGAAGTTTAGTTGATGAGTGGCAATCTAAGCATACTAGAAATGTGCTTAGAGACCAATACTATAATTCGCATGTACCTGTTAAAGACCTTGGTGTGTCCGTTTCACCTCAAATGGCAAGAAAGCTTAATCCAAGAGTTGACTGGGCAGCTAAATGTGTTGACTACTGGGCAGATAGAACACAATTTGAAGGCATTACATCAGAAGATGAGAGTCAGGAAGAGATATTACGAAAAATTGTGCGCCAAAACGATGTTAAAAATTTAATTCACAAGGTTATTTCTTCCGCGCTTCGTCATTCATGCGCATTCTTAACTGTGACCGCAGGAGATGTTGAACGTGGGGAGCCAACAACCGTTATATCTGGCTACCCAGCCACTGCAGCAACTGCAATATGGGATGAGGCGAAGAAACGCATCAGCGCCGGTATGGTGGTCGTTGAAACCGCTAAGTTTAACGGCTCACAAAGGCGAGAGCCAAAGCTTATTTACGTGTTTACTGATGAGTATGTAATTATACTTTCTAGAGAGGCTGGTAGGTCATGGCAAGCTGAGTATGTGCCTCATTCTATGGGACGTGTGCCAATGGAGCCTATCGCTTATCATGCAACGCTTGAGCGCCCATTTGGTAGAAGCCGCATCACTCGTACGGTCATGTCGCTAGTGGACGATGCTCAGCGTGAAATGATGAATATGGCAGCAGCGGCAGCTTTTAGTGCAGCTCCTCAGAAGTACTTGCTTGGTGCTGATAAGTCTGTGGCTGAAAAGATAGCCGGTTCACCATTTGAAGCGTTCATTGGCTCCATATTCATGGTCACAGAAGGCAAGAGTGGAAAGATTCCAAACTTCGGGCAATTGCCACAAATAACCATGCAGCCACACACGGAGTACTTGCGTGCGCTTGCAGCTCAATTCTCAGGCTCAACTGGTGTTCCACTTCAAAGCCTTGGTGTTGTGACAGATAATCCTTCAAGTGCTGAGGCAATTGATGCATCTAAAGAAGATGCGGTTGTTGACATTAAAAGTTTTACAAATGCATGTAAGCGCTCGTTAGAAACTATAGCTGTAATGGCATTAGCGAGTGAGAATAACATGTCTTATATGGACGCTCTAGGCTCCACAGGCGCAATAGCCGTCAACTTTGCTAACCCAGCCATGCCTTCAATCGTAAGCCAATCTGATGCGATGATTAAACAAATCTCTGCAATGCCATGGCTTGCTGAGAGTGACATAGCACTTCGTGAGCTTGGCTATACAGACGAGCAAATTATGCAGCTTAGAAGTGATAGACGAAAAGCTCAAGTGAGAGCTGGAGCAAATGCATTTTTAGATAAAAATCAGGCTAATGCTGAAGTAGCTGATGCTGATGAGAATAACGAATAGAGAGCTTAATCGCTATCGCAAAGAGCTTGATAAAAGAAGTTTAAATGCGAAAGCATATGTGCTTGCACGTCTTAGGTCTGAAGCAAAAGATTTATCAAATGTGGCAGATGCCCGTAATGCAACAATTGAAATAATAAGAGATGCGCTTGGTATGTATGGTGATGAAGCCCAAGTTGTTGCGTCTACTTTATTTGATGAAATTTGCGAAGCTGAAGGTATTAAAGCCTCATCTGAAATATTCGATAATGTTATAGATGATGAGTTGATGCAGAAAAAAGTTCGATACTATGCTGAAAAGATAGAAGATGACTGGCAAGGCTACGAAAAATCAAATGCCGATTTAATCACATATTACGTTACACGCAGCGCTTATGAAAACATAATCAGAAATTGTAAGAAAAACCATGTTAGATATGCACGTGTGCCATCAGGTCGTGAAACCTGTGCATTTTGTTTTATGCTTTCATCTCGTGGATTTTCGTATTTGACTAAAGCAACTGCTGAGATGCACGGATTGCACCCACATTGTGATTGTATCGTTGTCCCTGGTAAAGATGGTAAGACAAAAATTAGTGGTTATGATCCAGATGGAATGGCAAAAAGATTTAGACAATGCCAAAATACAGTTGGAGTTAAAACTGTTAATAAGCTCAATCGCAAGCAAGTGTTTAAAGAGATTGAAACTCGCGATTGGGAGTGGTTATATACTGGGAAAATGCCTAAAATAGATTATGCAGATAACCCTAGAAGCCGCTATGGAAAACTCTTAATTGATAATAACTATGAGCCTAAAAATATTATTAATAAAGGTAACGAATGGCGAGATTTGTTTGTGCATGACACATTGATGTCTAATGGGTTTTCAATAAAAACAAATGGTTTTAAAGATTTAGATTTAAAAATCAATGATAATTATTGGGAAGTAAAAAGTCCGCAATCGCCTTTAAATAATCCTAAACCAGAGCGTAAGCTTGCATTTATTGAAAATAATTTACGAGCTGCAAATAATCAATTTAAAAAAAGAGGTCTTGAACAAACAAATGTAATTTTAAATTTTTATTATCGTGATTTTAAAGACACTGAAGTTATAAATGAAGTAGAAAAAAGAATGAAGCAACACAAAATAAATGAAGTTATTTGTTTATTTCAAGATGGAAAAGTAAGAAGAATAAAAAATACAAGGTAGGAAGTCTCCCTCTTAGCAGGGCGGCACCTACCTTGTACTAGTAATATACCACATTTCGTTGATTTAAGTCCGCTGCATAGTGGGCTTTTTTCATATATTAGCTTGCCCACCGCACGGTGGGCTTTTTTATGCCCTGCACAGGGCGGAAATGGAGCCAACATGGCAGAAGAAATCAAAGACGAACAAGTCCAGGAGCAGGCTGAAGAGCTGCAAAGCGAAGAACCAAAAACTGACTGGAAGTCTGAAGCAAGAAAATGGGAGAAGCGTGCAAAAGAACATGCTGAAAAATCTCGAAAGTATGATGAATTGCAAGATGCTAATAAATCAGAGCTAGATAAGCTCAAAGAAGAAAAATCAAAACTCGAACAAGAGCTAAATGGCATCAAGTCAGAAAGAGAGCTTAACGAACTCAAGCAAAAAGTCTCAAAAGAAGTCGGTGTGCCTGTCGATTTAATCAAAGGCGCAACGGAAGATGAGATGAGAGAGTTTGCAGAAAAGCTCAAAGAGTATGCAACTCCAAAAGTATCTGCGCACGTCCCAAAGAACGCAAAATTTGATGGAAGAAGTCCAGAAGATGATAAGCGCTGGTTGGCTAAAGAATTAAGAAAACAATAAAAACTAGACATAGGAGAAAAAATGGCAGCATTAGATACAAGTTTAATAAAATTACCTGTTTCAGTAGCACAAGAAATTGTTTCAAAAGCTAAAGATAGTTCAACTATCCAAGCTTTATCGCCACAAACACCAATGCTCTTTAAAGATATTGAGCATATTGTGTTTACCAAATCACCTGAAGCAGAGTTTGTTGGTGAGGGAGCTCAAAAATCACCTGCTGAACTTGAGTTAAAGGCAGTTGAGGGAAAGCGCCAAAAAGCACAAGTAACCGTGAGAATGTCAAACGAGTTTGAGTGGGCAGATGAAGACAATCAACTTCATATTATTGATGAGATTGTTAAGCAGTCGTCAGAAGCTCTTGGACGCGCGCTTGATTATGGAATTTATCACGCAATCAATCCTCGCACTGGAACCAAAGTTGGCGATTTAACCGCTTTAACTGCTGGCGCAACTGCAGTTACTGCTACTGATGATCCTTCAGTTGACTTAGATGCAATGATTGATGCAGTTAATGAGGATTATGACGTTAACGGTTTAGCAATTTCTAAGGCATTTGCTAATAAACTTAGAAAAATTCGCGTTAAAAACACTGGAATGCGTTTATATCCTGAAATCCCAATCAATTTACAGACTGGAACTATTGAGGGCATTAACGCTGCAACTTCAAACACTGTAAGTGGCCGACTTGCTAAGACTGCTACTGGTGTTGAGGCAATTCTTGGCGACTTTAATATGATTAAGTGGGGAATTATACGTGACCTTGGTCTTGAAAAGATTACTATGGGTGACCCTGATGGTTTAGGAGACTTGAAGAGACTAAACCAAATTGCTTATCGTGTTGAGATTGTCTACAGCTGGGCTGTTTTAGATCCAAAAGCTTTCGCAGTTCTTAAGGCTGCATCAAGCACATCTAGATAGTCATGGATGTATTCGCTAAGCCGGAAGATTTGAAACTTGTTTGGTCTGGATATTCAGAGCTTGACGAGAGCAGGGCAAGTGCTTTGCTCTCGCTTGTTTCAAGCGTTATTCGTTCGCAAGCTAACGCAGATGAAATTGAACCGGACATTTTGAAACTAGTAACTTGTCGTGTGGTTTCCAGGATGCTTCAAAGTGATGGAATGCCCGGTGTTACTCAAGAATCATGGGGAGCAAGTCCATATTCTGGTTCAGTTTCTTACGCCAACCCTTCCGGTGACATTTACTTAACGAAATTTGAAAAAGAACTGCTGGGAATTGGTGATGGTTATGCCCGCTTTGTTAACCAGGGGGTGCCAAATGTATCATCCTGTGGTTACTTTATTTGTGATGAAGAGGTCTAAGGGAGAAGTTGACCGTCTAGGCAATGAGATTGTGTCTTGGGAAGCCACAGAATCAGTAGATGGCTGTTTATTTGCTCCTGGTGCTCCTCAAGACTTAGGGCTGCAACGACCTGAAGGTGTCAAAATCACTGCCACAGCACACTTCCCAAATGGATACAGTGAAAACCTCCAGGGCGCTTTAATATCCCTTGATAACAAGAATTGGCTAGAAGTTATTGGCAGTCCTATGCCCTACCCAAAAGGCACAGTGCCAGGCAAATGGTCTTTTATGGTATTGCTTGGTGATGTTAATGGCTGATATCAAGCTAGAAAAGTACATTCCAAATCCAAATGCAGCACGCATAATTATGCGCTCACCAATGATGGCATCAAAGGTAAAACGAGATGCTGAAAAAATTCGGGCAAGAGCCGCATCAATGTTTGGTGCTAAAAACTATGGTGTAAAAGTCAAAACTCAAAAAGTAGCGGTTAAAGCTTACGTCTATACCGGTGACCGGTATGCAATGCGCTCAAATGCACTTCACAACACACTGAAAAAAGCTAAGGGAGGTTAATTAGATGTTTTCATCCCTCGAATACACCATCAAGTGGGTTCACTCCGTGCTTGGTTATCGGACTAGCACGCATGTACCACGAGATGCAGATGGTATGGCGCTAGTTCGTGATAAGAAGTTCTGCATTGTAGAGCGCACAGGCGGTGAGCTTGACTATCCACACGATTCACCAAGTTTTGCAGTACAAATATGGTCGCAATCAGAATCTGACGCTGAACAAGATGCAAATATCTTGGCTATCGCAACAAAAACCGTACCAATGAACGACTACCACATTAACGCCGTTGGAATTCCAGACGTTTTGTCTTATGGGCTAATGGAAGGCGGCTGGTTCGTGTGGCAAGTCAATTTAGATCTAGAAGTTAATTTACTCGATAAATCAAATTAAAAAATCAATCACAAATCAATAATCTTAGGAGGTTGCAAATGGCAATCGATGTTACACGCGTTCTTGTTGGCGCGCCTGACCAACTAGCTACTGGAGCAATTTTGGATGCTCCAGTTGGCTCTAAGCTCCCAACTGATGCAGTTAGTGCAGTAGATAAGGCTTTTTCTGATTCAGGTTATGTGTCTGAAGATGGTCTTTCACTTAAGACTGATAAATCAACTACTTCAATTAAAGACTGGTCACTTACAAGTGTTAGAAAGCTTTTAGATGAGTTTGAAGCAGTTATTTCTTGGTCTGAAATCCAAATGAGTTATGAATCATTATGCCACGCATTTGGTACTGAAAATGTTAAGAAGACACCTGCCAATAATCAACATGGTGAGCAAATATCAGTGTCTGTTAATGCTTCTCTTCCAGATCCTAGAGCATGGGTATTCAACATGAAAGATGGCAAGAATCGCACAAGAATTGTAGTTCCAAACGGTCAAGTTACTTCTCTTGATGAAATCGCATTCCAAGCAGCAGAAGTTATGGCACTCCCACTTGAACTTAGCTGCTATCCAGATGCAGCTGGAAACGTAATCTATATCTATTTTGATAATGGTGAGGTGCTAACCGCTTAATGGCTAAGATATTAGAATTTTCTACAAAGCCAGTTAACTTGGAGTTCAAAGTTGACGGCGAACTGATGGCTATTCCACTCAAACTGAGTGCTGATGAGCTTAAAAACCTTGGTAAAGTTGCTTCTGCAGAAGACCCATCACTTATGATTGACTGGTTCTTAAACTTCATCAGCCCATATTTTGGCGATAAGGCAGATTCAATCACTGAAGATATCATCACCGGTCTCATGAATGCTTGGAACGCTAAGCGTGAAGAACTTGGAATTACCCAGGGGGAACGCTAAGCCTTGCCATAATCATATATGAACATGGTGGGGCACTTGAGTATGACTTAATGACCAAAACGCAATTTACACTTGACGATGTGGGGGCACGGCTTTCTGAACGTGCCCTTTTGCATTTCTGTTTGCATCTTCCAGTCACAAGTGAGCTATGGCGCTCAATGAACCCAAACAAGATTGATGAATCTGTTTGGCAAGATGAATCCATGTTGCCACAACTTATGGCAACGCTTATTGATGAAGTCAGAGCATTTCAATGGATGTTTGCGCAGTCAAGAAGTAAGCGAAGCATCAAAAACAAGTATCCAGAACAAATAGACAGACCGGGTGTTAAGAGCCGCACTAAAAAATATGGTGCCGAGCCTATACCTGCGTCTGAATTTAAAGAATGGTATGGGGGTGAAAATTAATGGCAAATACAGAAGTCGGAAGTGCTTACGTTTCCATATTCCCGAATATGAAGGGATTTGGCGGGAAAGTCGCACAAGGTGTCAAGGGCGCTTTTGGGAGTCTTGCGACCGCTGCCGCTGCTGGTGGTGCTGCTGTTGCTGGTGCTGTAACTGCAATCGGTGCCGCTTCTTTAAGGTCATATGCTGATTTTGAACAGCTTAAAGGTGGTGTCGAAACACTTTTTAAAGATTCTGCTAGTACTGTTATGCAGTATGCAAATGAAGCATACAAAACTGCTGGGTTATCTGCGAACCAGTATATGGAGCAGGTAACTAGCTTTAGTGCTTCATTAACGCAGTCACTCGGTGGAGACACTGCAAAAGCCGCTGAATATGGCCAAAAAGCAATTGTTGACATGGCTGATAATGCCAACAAGATGGGCTCCAGTATGCAGTCTATACAAGATGCGTATAACGGATTCGCAAAATCCAATTACACCATGCTTGATAACTTAAAGCTTGGTTATGGAGGCACGAAGGGTGAGATGGAGCGCCTAATCGCCGACGCTAACCGTGTTAAAGCAGCAAATGGCGAGATGGCTAATCTTTCCATCAATTCCTTCGCTGATATTGTAGAAGCAATTCACACAATCCAAACGGAAATGGGAATTACCGGAACCACAGCAGAAGAGGCGGCGACAACCATTCAAGGATCAATTGGCATGATGAATGGAGCTTGGGAAAACTGGCTAACTGGTCTTGCTGACGATAATGCGGATATGGGGGCTTTAACAGATAACCTGTTATTTGCTATCGATAAAGTAGTGCAGAATGTAGCTCCTCGTGTGGCTATTATTGCATCACGTATTATTGAATCATTGCCAGGCGTTGTGGCTCAAGCAGCACCAGCGATTTCAAATTCTATACTTACAGCAATGACAAATGCGTGGAATACAGTTTCTACAGCATTGGGGCAATACGGCATAAAGCTCCCTAAGTTAGAAGATGGCGAATTAAAGCAGAAGCTTGAAGAATTAAAACAAAAATTTATCGAATTTGGTGAGCTTGCTAAGGGTAAAATTGCAAATCTTGCAACCGGTTTCCAGCCATTAATAAGCGTGTTGGGGACTATTGCACCAATTGCTATAGGTGCATTTGCTGGTTTCAAAGTGTTCGGCACTGTTGGCACGATGTTAACGTCTGCACAAACGGCCTTAACCACTTTTGGGACAGCATTTACAAAGCTTGGTACGATGATTACGCAATCAGGCGGTGCGCTAAATCTGCTTAAGATTGCGTTTACTACGTTAGCATCTCCTATAGGTATCGTTGCAGGCGTTATCGCTGCACTAGCGGCTGGATTTGTATATCTATACACCACAAATGAACAGTTCAGGAACGGTATTAATTCCCTTTTACAAATCATCGGTGGTGCACTCATCGCAGCGTTCCAAACAATACAACAAGCGCTTGCGCCTTTAGGTGAAGCAGTAATGAGTCTGCTAAACCAAGTACAGCCAATGATGCAAGCACTGATGCCAATATTCCAAGCTATTGCATCTGTTATCACAGGTGTATTGGTTGGTGCAATTGGCATTCTCGCAGGTGTGATAAGCGGAATTATCGGAGCTGTTCAAGGCTTTATTGGCGTGCTCAATGGAGTTATGCAGGTTATAACTGGTGTGGCTAACATCATTGTTGGCGTATTTACTGGTAACTTAACTTTAGCATCAACTGGTGTTCAGCAACTTGGTTCTGGTATTGTTGCTATCTTCTCTGGGCTCCTTGGTATGGTAACTGGCTTCTTGGGCGGATTTGTAAGCGGTGTAATTGGATTCTTCCAGAACTTGCTTGGATTAGCTCAAGGTAAATGGGAAGAAATTAAAACTGCAGTTGTTAACAAAGTAATGGAAATGGCAAATGGTGCAATACAAAACGCATCTAACTTAGTTAACGGTGTCATCCAGTTCTTCGCTCAACTTCCAGGCAAGGCACAAGAGAAGTTTAACAACATGTTACAAACAGTAGCTAGCGTGTTAAGCAGCCTTCTAAGCTCTGCCAAATCCAAGGCTAGCGAAATTCTAAATGGTATCATTTCAAAGTTTGCTGAAGCGCCTGGAAAAGCAAGAGAAAAATTTAACGAAGTAACAAGAACTATTACTTCAACGCTTAGCGGTTTTGTTAGTCAAGCAATGAATCTTGGACGAAACATTATTGATGGTATCGTTCGAGGAGTGTCTAACGGTGTTGGTGCGCTTGTTGACGCAGTACGAGGTGCCGCACAAAGAGCATTAAACGCTGCAAAAAGTTTACTAGGCATTAAATCCCCTTCTCGTGAGTTTGCATGGATTGGTTCTATGGTCATGGAAGGTTGGGAGCAACCAATCACTAAAGGCGCTGATTCAATGGCAGGTGCTGTTGGTAACGTAGTCGATAAGATGATTGGAGCTGCTGATAAGGGTGTCACGGTATCAGGTTTAATATCAGCTGTTGGTTCAGAAGAAGTTGGAGCTTCACAAGTTGTATCTGGTGTCATTCAGCTGTTTATTGACACTATCAATAACTACGATACTGAAACTGACCTTATTCCAGCAATTAACCGTGCACTAGCAAGAGCGGAGGTGACGGGAGCTTGATCTATGATGGAATAAATCTTGAGCATAAGTATCCTGGGTTAATTATTGAGCTTAATCGAGATGTTAAGCCTCCGATGCGACTTGTTGATATAACCCATATCAATGGCCGCTCTGGTGATATTGTCGCTGATGAAAATGCATACTCAGATGCTGAGCTAGAGTATTCAGCTTATTTAAGAGTGTTTAACGAGTTTGACCGGACTGATGACTTATCAAGGCTTATTGTTGACCTTAGTAAAGGCAAGAAATGTGAGCTGATTGATAAGCGAGATAATGACCGTATCATCAACGCTATTCTTACTGGATATTCTCATAAGCGGAAAGGCATATGGCCAACGCTGGCTGAACACCTGCAGTTTACCTTTACGTGTGACCCGTATTCACGGTCAGGGACAACATATAAAATCCCGCTAAATTCGAGCGCTGATGTGGTTAGAAATCTTGGCCACAGACGCGCTCATTTTGTTTTGAAAGGTAAAGTCACGTCCGCTACTAACAGACTCACGATATCAATTCCTGACGCAAATGAACAGTTAGTGCTAATTAATGCATTTAGAGCTGGTGATGCCTTTGAAATTGATTCAGAAAAACATTTCGCAACTATAAATGGCTATAACGCAATGAAATACGTGAGCATCTTAACTGATTTCTTTGATTTGCCAAAAGGAGCTAGCCACTTTAATTGTGAAAACTGGACTGGAACCATCGAGTATAGGGAGATGTATTTAATTGGATAAACCATACATGCTCTTTAGCGCTGATGGTGAGTATTTGCGAAAAATTGACGTACTAGAAGACCAAATTACTGAAAAGATTAATGCGCTCTCAGAACTTGAGCTCACATACATTGGTGAAGACCCAAGCTATGGTGAGCGCATCTTGGTAAAAGAACCAGATACTAATAAATGGCATGAATTTGTTGTTAGAGAGCTTAACGCCAAACGGTCTAAGTCGCTTATCAGAAAGTTGTATGCGGTTTCAAGTTTTTGTGAGACTGAAGGCGATTATTTAGACGAAAAGCGCGTTAGAGATGGGAGCGCATTTAATGCTCTATCATCAATGCTTTCAAGCACACGCTGGAAGCCAGGAACTGTAAGCGTTAAAAGTGGTAACAAAAACATTAGCTTCTATCACACGAACCCACTTAAAGGTTTAAAAGAACTCTGCGAAACATATCAATGTGAGTTTCAAGAGCGAGTCGTGGTAAGTGACGTTGGAGTTGTTGATAGATTCCTTGACTTAAAAACAACTATTGGTGAAGAAAACGCTAAGCGCTTTGAGTATGCAAAAGACTTACAAGAAGTAGAGCGTAATTATGAGCCACAAATCGTCTACACGGCTATGTATGGTTACGGAAAAGGTATCCAAAAGACTGATGCAAGCGGTGAAGCAACTGGTGGATTTGAACGAAAGATTAACTTTGCAGAAGTTAATAGTGGGCTTAAGTATGTAGCTGATGAAGAGGCTAGAAAGGTATTTGGTAGACCAAACGGAGACGGCACTAAGTCTCATACCTTTGGAGTGTATGAAAACTCACAATGCGAGGATAAGCAGCAGCTCTTACAAGAAACCAAAGACGCTCTCAAAGCCCAAATACAACCAAAGGTTAGCTATAACGCTAAAGTGATAGATCTAGAAAACTATGGCTTTCAGTTTGAAGGCGTAGGGCTTGGGGACGCTGTAACGGTTATTGATAAGACATTTGAGCCGGAGCTTAGAATTAGAGCACGTGTTCATTCCCGTAAGTTTTCACTTTATAACAATGAGCTCACTGAGCTTGAGCTTGGAAGCTACACTAACGTGCTAAAAAATGCCCTTGCAGCAAGTGAACATCTAGCTGCAACAATCAGAGCTAAAGAAAATATCTGGAATAGAGCGGGCTATTTTAACGAAAACGGCACGCTATCTGCAACATACGTTGAAGGCCTCCTTGAGCAGATAACTGAGGAATTCAAGCTTGGAAACAACAGCATTCAAACGTCTGTTGAGCGTGGAATTACAATCTTTAATAACAAGGATGAATCTAAAGCCACGTGGGGTATCCAGCTAAGTTCAAGAGGGCTGCTTATTGCAAGCTCAAAACGATCTAACGGTGAGTGGAACTGGACGACTGCAGCTACAGGCGACGGCATCACCGCAAATGTCATCAATGCAGGCAAGTTGCGTGGCGGAGCAGTCAATTTTGACCTGGACGCTGGAGCACTCACCATCAACGGCGAGATTGCTGGGCAGCCAGTTACAGTCACGCTTGACGGCAGTAATGTACTCTCGATTGACTCTGGCGACAAGTTCATCGGCGGACTCGTCTCTCGTGATGACGGGACACTTGCGCTGCAAGCATCAACAGTTGGCTACAGTAAGCAGTCATATGCTGAAGTTGGCAAGACGCTCTACCAAGCAGGCTCAACTGCATCAATTGACGGTCTCGGGCTCTACTGGTCGCCATCGTGGACAGGCAGAAAGCCAAAGAGCTATTTCTGGGTAGCACCAGATCACAAGTCACAGTTAAGCAACATTAACAATTCATCAAGCAACTCATACGACGGTTTCAGCTTTGGAACTGGCAACTACTACAACGGTGACGTTATTCTTTCAGTTAACGACGGGTATTTCGGAAAAGAAACAACCATCTTATCACCGACTGGTAAAGCTCGCCTAAATCTTAATGATGGTGAGTATTCATCATTCAGTGGTGGCGGGGATGCGATGATTCGTATTACTCATAACGAGATTGAATTCAGACGTGGTGACGGCAAAGTTTATACAATCCCGTGGATTTTGAGCCAAATAAAAACAGCAGGTGACAACGCAGATTACGCTTTGGATAAAGCAAAAGAGGCTATGGAACAAGCCAATGCAGCTATGGACCAAGCTAACTATGCCGTTGATTTATACAACAATTTATAGGGAGTACACATGGCAATTTCAATAGTTCAATTCAATAACAACCTCAAGACACTGGACTTTCTCACGGAGTCGGGCTGGCATAAAGTGGCGTATGAGGACTTTTCAGATGAAGTGAAAAGTGCAGTCGATACCATAAACGCTGCAACTCTAAACTTGCGTCCAATCGAGGAACGCAAACTTGACGAGGCACGCCAAGAACAGCAAAAGTTAGCAGACGAAAACGCAAACGTTCGCAAAGAGAACGAGACAGTCAAGCAGGAGAACGCAAGCGTTAAGGCTGAAAATGAGCAGCTCACAGAGACTAATCAAGCTCTAAAAATGGCGGTAAGTCACATCTTCACTGCAGACGAAAGCGCAGCATATATCAACACATACCAGGAGTACCAACCAAACCACCTCTACGGCCAAGGTGAAATCTTCCGCTATAACGGCAAGCTCTACATCACCGCGCAATCTCACATCTCGCAGGCGGGCTGGAGACCTGACACCACACCAGCTCTGTACATTCCGTTCGAGGTCGTGGGCAAGAGTGAGGGTGGAGACAGTCCAAAGCCAATCACTGAATTCAAGCAGCCTACAGGAGCACACGACGCTTATAAGAAGGGCGATAAAGTTCGCTTTGAAGGCAAAGTATACGAGAGTTTAATCGATAACAACGCATACTCACCTACTGCATATCCTCAAGGCTGGAAGGAAGTTAAGTAATGGCAGAGAAACTCGACCAATTCAGGGCGATTAACATCCGCCTTGACAGCCAAGGCGACTATATCCCTGATGGCATCATCATTAAGCAAGGAGACGTTAACGGGCGTCTCATCAAGCTACTGATTACTGATTACGGCACTCCAGTATCACTTGAAGGTATCACTGCAATCATGAGCTATGAGCGTCCAGACAAGGTGAAAGACATTGCCCGATTTACGACCGTTGGTGACCATCTCGAATGTGCAATACCAGAGAAGGCAGGCGAAGTAGTAGGCGATGTGCTCGTTGAACTCCAAGTCCAGGGCGCAAACTTCATTGTAGGCGCAAGAAACTTCACGCTTAAGTGCGAAAAGTCCCCAGCGTCTTACGAGAAGATAGTTAACTCGAACAGCTATCAGGATTTGCTTTCAATCGCTGATGACATGATGATGCTCCAAAGTGACGCTAAACAGATCAAGGCGGATGCTGAAAGTACGCTCAAGGCGCAAGCAGAACGTGGCGAGAAGATTATCCAGGAAAACGAGAAGGCGTTTACTGATGCTCACGCAGACTTTGAGAGCCGCTATGTTGCCGCTGAAAAAGCACGTGACGGCAAATACGTGACTGCAGAGGCTGAACGAGATAGGAAGTTTAACGCTTCTCAAAGCTCACGGGCCAACGATTACTCAAGCTGGAAAACAACTATCGCAAGTGACGCAGAAAGTCGCGTGCAGGCTAAAGAGCAACTCTTCACTAACTCAATTAATGCTGCTAACTCTGCAAAGTCTAAGTTTGATACGGACGCATCTCAAGCACTAGATCGTGTGAGTTCATCAATACAAGCTAAAGAACAAGCCTATGATGATGCACTCAAAGCTGATAAGGCTAAGTACGCAAGCTCGCTTGTCAACCAAGAGCAGGCTTACACGAAGTCATTAAGTGAGCATGAAAGCTCATGGGAGAGCCAACAGGCAAGTGCTAAGAGTGTAAGCGACGGACGCATTAATAAGCTCGATAATATCATTGCAGCGTATGAGGGTGAGACACCACTTACGCCTAAAATTGCAGATGCTAAATACCAACCAAAGGGAGACTACGCCACAAAATCAGATTTAGAAACGCTCGCAGACAGCGAGGCTCTAAGTTCACTTGCAAGTAAAGAAGAGCTTAAATCTTATATTAAAGATGAGTCTTCAAGCATTAAGACTGATAACTTAGCTGATGGAAGCGTAACGCCTGATAAGCTAAGCGAAACTTACTTAAAGCCAAGTGATGCTGAGAGTAAGTATCAACCAAAAGGCGATTACGCATCTAAATCTACCGCCACCACTACAAAAAGTGGGCTTATAAGCTACAGCGATAAAGCCAAACTGAATTCAATTGAATCGGGGGCACAGAAAAATACAGTTACTTCAGTTAATGGTAAAACTGGAGCGGTCACGATTGAAGAACCTGCAGTTGCTACAACCTCCAAGTCTGGGCTAATTAGCGCATCAGACCAAGCTAAGCTAAACGGAATACAAGCAGGGGCACAGAAGAACACCGTTACATCTGTTAACGGACAAACTGGAGCGGTCACTATTGCACAGCCTAACTTGAGTAACTATGTGACCACACAGACGCTTAACTCATACCTTGCCATGAAACAGGATAAGGGAACGTATGTAACTTCAGACTCTCCGTTAAAAATCGTGTTTGGCACAAAGGACGCTCCATCTAGCGGGTACCGTAACACACTATATATAAAGATTGAGAGTAAATAATGGCATATCCAGATTTTATTGTGTCCAGCGGAGGCATTGACGACAGGACAATTGTAAAAGTTGGTAATACTGAATTTGAGCTGTGTGATTTTAAAGCAATTTATTATGAATCGAAATTTTATTTGAGTGTATTAATGGAAGCGATAAACGGGCCAAGCGACAAAAACGAAGATAGATATGTTTATTTTAATAAAAATAACTTAGGTTCAGCTATTTATTTTTCTGATCAAACGACTAATGAAACGACTTCCAGCTATTCAACTTATGAAGCTCTTAATTTTTATACAAGTGAATATTTAATGCAATCTTTTAGTGGTTTGTCAACAAAGGAATGCCTTAACTGGGATTGGAATCGCACTTGGGGCGGCGACACATCTATTATGTTTAAATTTGATACCATCATGCAAGATTTAGATAAAAAATATAATTTTTTATGTTGCCTTAAAATTCCGGATGATTACAATTATGTAACAATTTCGTTTGATTTTTCTAAAAATAAAAACATACTGAAAAAATTATATATGCAAATCAAACAGCTCTCTAAATGCGGTGGCACACAGCTCACCTACTATGACGCAAGCGGGATACCTCACAAAGCAGGTCTCTAACTCACCAAGCCCTCCATAAGCGGGGGCTTTTTTCTTGCACTGACACCACACATACAATCAAAACAAAAAATAACCAAGGGGGGCTAGATGAATGATTGCTCAAACCAACTCGAACATGAAAAACAGCTAGTCAAGCTCGCTAGCCAACAAGCTCAAAACTCTAAACGCTTCGATTCAATGGAGATTAATTTGGAAGGTGTACACCAAAAATTAGAAAAGATTGACGAACGAACACAGCGCACAGAGATAGAGCAGGCTAAGCAAGCTGAACAGCTTAACCACATGGAAAGCTCGATTGAAGACATTAAAGCATTGGTCGAGAAGAAAGCACCGATGCCAACGGGTGTAACAGCTTCAATTATCGCAGCAGTCATCTCAGGCATCTTTATGCTTGGCGCAACATACTTTTTTAGATTATTTGGAGGTAACTAATGAACGTATCTAAAGGCACAATCGCACGTACAATCATTCTAGCATTAGCACTCGTGAACCAGGTATTAACCGCTATCGGGCTTCAACCACTCCAGATTGATGATGCTCTAATTGAGCAAGTGGTCGCAGCAGTATTTACAATCATTGCAGCCGTATGGGCATGGTGGAAGAATAACTCGTTCACTAAGCACGCACAAGCTGCAGATATTTACGGTAGAGAGGTTAAGGCGGGGCTGCACGATGCCAACAATTAGACAATATTTAACGCCGTACAATCACAACAAGGGGCGGCGTGGACAAGCGATTAAATACATCGTAGTTCACTATACAGCTGGCTCAATGAGGGCGTATCCCGCTGCACTAAGGAATTGCAAGTTCTTTGCAAGTGCTAACCGTAACGCATCTGCTCATTATTTCATTGATGAAGGCGATACCATCTACCAATCTGTACTTGATGAGGACACGGCTTGGTCTGTTGGTGCTAAGAAATACGTACACCTTGAATGTAGGAATTACAACTCTATTAGTATTGAAGTTTGCTCAGATGGCATGTTTTCAGAGAAAGAAATTGTAAATCTCAGGTGGCTTGTTAAGAAGCTACAAAAGAAGTACGGAATACCAGATGATCATGTAATACGCCACTTTGATGTAACGGGTAAATCATGCCCCGCCTATTATGTTGATGGTAAAAGGTGGCATCAATTAAGAGAGAGGATATTTAGCAACGTGAGCGAGAAGCTAGATTGGCAACACAAGGACGGCAATACCTATTTATATATTGATGGAAAACTCTATAAAGGTGAAAGACTTGTCAATGCTGGTGACCATGTCACCAGACAATTCTTTGACTTAAAAGACGGTCATCTACTTAAAGGCAAACCATTTACTGAAGTCAAAATCTATGTTGACGAATGGGGAGCTCATCACGAAGTGCTTGTAGATTAAGCTAATCCGTGGTTCTTTTCTTTCCTTTCAGCCACGTTTTAGCAACCGGACTAGAGGACGTCCTCGATAAGTCCTAAATGAAAGGACGCTAACGGGCACTCAGATATTGGGTGCCTGTTTTATTGTCATACATATAAGTTATGTTATTTGACAAAGAATACTTTTAAAACTTTTTACAACATGAGATATTCTATTTGTAGCAATCTTTAGGAGGTGTGGCATATATGGAAAATAAATATGATGTTGTAGCGTATATAAGTCAATACACTCAAAATAAACTACGCATACAAAAGTTGTTGTATTACGCTCAAGTTTGGTCATTAGTGTGGACTGGTAAACCACTGTGTAACGCAAGCTTTGAAGCTTGGGATAACGGTCCTGTAGACCCAGAAGTTAGATTAACTTTAAAAGCTCGTAGCAAAAACGCACCTAAACAATTGCATAATGACAGTGTTTTAATTACAGACGCTGTGTTAGATTTTTATGATGACTTTTCAAACGAAGAACTTATTTCTTCTACTCATGAGGAAGGACCATGGAAATCTGCTTATCGAAATGGTAGGAATACTCCAATTACTAATGAGGATATGAGGTCGTGGTATACAAAAAACGCAAACAGAAATGATTGTGATAAGCCAAATATGCCATTGTCGCTAGTTAAACTAAGCACATTAACTAGCGAAAAAAGTATCGCACTTATTGATGAGATAAGAGCAGAGAATAGAAATCTCTTAGATGAGCTTAAGTACTGTTAATCAAATTACTGTGGAGCAGGTTCTATACGCTCACGATCGAGAGTGTGGAACCTGCTTTTATGATGTGAATCTTTTAGAAAGCGCAGTAAATTCTCCTTTCCAAACATTTGGTGATGAATTTTTAAATCAAAGCATATTTTTAATGGCAGCTGCCTTAACAATTTCTCTAGTTAAAAATCATGCATTTGATGACGGAAACAAAAGGACAGCCACCATTTCACTTGTTCTATTTCTGAAACTAAATCATTTTGAACTGACTTTATCTGAACTTAATAAAAAGAAGTTGGTTTTAGATATAGCAAACGGGTTATTACTCAAAGAAGATATAGCGATTTTAATTGAACAAAACACTCAAATAAAAAAGGACTAGCTCTAACTAATCCTTTTCTAAATTCTTTTAGCGTTACCCGTATCCAAGTTTAGACACTTACGGGAACTGCTATTGCTATTATTACCTAATCGACATATTTTAGTCAAATTACCTTTTGCGTAACCTCACGAAAAAGGATAATACCTGGTATAATAGTAATTGCCAAGCATTCGCCTATA